>JAAENB010000809.1 GCA_024224995.1 bacterium
ACGTCTCTCAGAACCAAACCCCTCGCAGGGATCGCACCCCTCGCAGGGGTCGCACCCCTCGCAGGGGTCGCACCCCTCGCAGGGGTCGCACCCCTCGCAGGGGTCGCACCCCTCGCAGGGGTCGCACCCCTCGCCCGGAGCATCTTCGCAAAATAGACCCCGGTATCAACACAGTTTCTTCCGTATTTCTTCCCGGCCATCCGGTGTCTGAGCGGAGCCGAAGACCGGTGTCTGAGCGGAGCCGAAGACCTGCCTTAATTATAGAGAAAATTGGACAGGAGTCAATACTATTATTAATTTCTTTCATCGCCCTCATTCCCGATAAAAATTGTTTTTTTATCTTTACATTCTCCAAATTTTTTGGTATGATTAACCTGCTGTTGTGATCTTCTGTAATGAAAAATTAAGAAAGATTAAAAAAATTTAGAGACAGCTTTGCCCCCCGGTACAAAAGTGGTTAAATAAGCCCCAAGTGCCCCCTTCTCATAGTGTAGCGTGGGATTTCCTCGCTATGTATATCACAATTTAATATTATTAATTTTAAGGAGATTTTTCTATGAAAAAATTAGTTCGTCTTTCCATTCTCGGTCTGGTCTTAATTGCGTTGCTGCCCTTTTTTAGCTGCGAGGCAGGTCTTACGTCAAGTGACAGCTCAAAAACAGACGGTGAAAAATTCAGTTTCTCTCAGATCTACTCAAGTATCAATGCCCTGCAAGAGGAGGTTAAAAGTTTAAAAAGTGTTATTGAAGAACAGGACGGGGAAATTTTCGCATTGCAGAACCGTTCAAGTATTGGTGATATCTATTTTAATAACGGCAATGTTGATATCGGGACTGTTGACCAGGATTCAAATTTGCAGGTCTATGGCAATGCCCGGGTAGATGGTTCTCTTACCCTGGAAAGAAAGGGGTATATATCAATAAAGAATGTTCATAGTTATATTCCGGAAGACGGGTATGTTTCCGGACAGGAATGGGCTCCGCGGTATTATCATATTCGTACACCGGATACGAATCAGAACGGATCTATGTATCGTTATGATTTAAAAGGATATTCATATGGTATCTCCAGAGCGCTCTCTCTTACCTGGTGCGGATATCTCTATGGCGCAAGCCCGGGTATCCTTAATCAGCATAATATAGATACAGCCGGCGCCGGAATTCCCGTTAGCCAGTATATTGGTTCCGATAATCATCTCTATCTTAAATTTGGTCCCATAAGCCAATACTGCAATTACTTTTCCATTGATTTCCAGGGCGTAACAGGCACGCTGGCAAATCTTACTTCGGAAAATTTTACCGTCACCAGAACTGCAACGAATGTACAATTGTAATACAGGTTAAAGATACAAGGGGCAAGGGGCATGTTTTCTTTGCTCCTTGCTCCTCTTTTTCGTAAAAAACCCACAAATTTTCTCTCCTGGCACAAAACTTGCATAACTATATATACAGTACCATTAGATTTAATTATCTAAAATAATTTAAAGGAAAGTGTATTATGAAAAAAAGTATTCGTATTTCTATTCTCAGCCTGTTACTGCTTGCTTTGCTGCCATTATTGAGCTGCGAGGCCGGTCTTACGTCTAATGACAGCTCAAAAGATTCAAGTGAGAAATTCAGTTTCTCAGAACTCTACTCTAGCATCCATGCCCTGCAGGAAGAGGTTAAAAATTTAAAAAGTGTTATTGAAGCACAGGACGGGGAAATTTTCGCATTGCAGAACCGTTCAAATATTGGTGATATCTATTTTAATGACGGTAATGTTGATATTGGAACCATCGATCAGGGCGCGAACCTGCGGGTCTATGGTGATAGCCGGGTAGATGGTTCTCTTACAATGGAAAGAAGCAGCTATAAAATAATAAAAAATATTCTAACCTTTATCCATCCGGAACAAGGGTACACTCTCGAGAACACATGGGATCAACGATATTACCATATTCGTACACCGGGTGTGAAAGGTGAAGGAGCAATGTATCGTTATGATTTAAAAGGATATTCATACGGTATAGGCAAAGCGTTCTCATTTACCTGGTGCGGATATCTGTTTGACGATACTGGTATAACTAAAGCGCATCAAATTGATTCGGCCGGTAATGGAATTCCCGTAAGCCAGTATATTGGCTCCGATGATCATCTCTATCTAAAATTTGGTCCCATCAGTCAATATTACAATACTTTTTCCCTTGATTTCCAGGGTTTTCCTAACATCCATAATGGCCTCATTACTCTTTCATCGGAAGATTTTAAAGTCATTGTTAAGCCAGGCGCTGAAAATGAATAATAAAAATAAAATATACGGAGGCATTATTATGAAAAAATTACTCACATCAAGTATTATGCTGATATCAATTCTCATAGCCGGAGTCTTTTTCGGCTGCGAAGCGGGCTTAACAAGTAATTCCGGAGATTCCGAAACAGATCCCGGCGATTTCAGTTTTTCCGACATGTACAAAAGATTCGACCGCATGCAGAAACAGATCGACACGCTCAGTGAAACGGTTAAAAGTCAGGACGAACTCATCAGCGGTTTAACCTTAACCGCAGACCGGGCTTACGCCCTTACGTATCCTCATATCCTCACGGGTAGCCTCACGGATGACCCCACGGATGACCACCTGGTAAAGATAACCAGCGGATCGGGACGGATCACCTACGCGGGCGGGGATTTCGCGGTAATGCAGGGAAAGAAGGTTGAGCTGCCTGCCTTTGAGTTTACAACAGCGGCATCAAAGACTTACCATGTAAGATTCAAGCCCCATGCGGGCTGGTCACTGAATGACCTGTCCAATGGGACTTATAATCCCGGAGGAGCAGCTGAGTCAGACACGAGATTTGACAGCAGCTATGAAGATATGCTGGCAGCCAGGGTCGTGACGAACGGAGGGAACAGTGTTACCTGTACGCCGCTGCATAATAATAACCGGCTGCAATTTACTGTAGACAGTATGTTGGCTTGTGAGAACGGGCTTCCCCCCAGGGATGGCAAATTGCATTTGTATCCCGGTAATAAAGATGGCGACTACCGGAATATCTATGGAGAAGCTGAATATGGACAGAGATATCTTTTACTCACACCAGGAGCCTATTTTCATTCACGGGAAACCGTTACTCTAAACTGGGCACGGCAGCCAAAAGCAGTCAGTTTTAGCCATGACATGGGATTTTTTACTAATATGCCCGGCAACAGGCAATTTGGTGAACATATTGCAAAGAACAACCGATACCAGGTTATTGTAGAAAGTTACTGGGTTCTGAATAATGCGGCCGATTGCGTGGATTTAACAGTAATCGTAAGCGGTACGAATTAAACAGTCACAAGCTGCCGCCTTTTCCCGAACCGGGAAAGGCGGTGGTTTTTTACCTCACAAAACCCCAAAAAAACCTCTCTCCCCTCTTTACAATCCCTTGACAAACCAATATCATATTCTTTTTTGAACAACAAAATCAATTAATATTAACGGAGGTTTTTCATTCATGAAAAAACTAATTATGTTCACAATCGTAATATCATCACTACTCATGGCAGGGGTCTTTTTCGGCTGCGAAGCGGGCTTAACAAGCAATTCCGGAGATTCGGAGTCGGATTCGGGCGGTTTCAGTTTTTCCGACATGTACAAAAAAATTGACCTCATGCAGAAACAGATCGACACGCTAAACAGCAGCTTAACCCTCACCGCCGAGCAGGCTTATGTTCTTAATTATCCCCACATCCTCACAAACAATCATTGCATCGGCATAACCAGCGGATCGGGACAAATTTCCTACGCGGGCGGCGATTTCGCGGTGATTCTGGGGAAGAAGGTTCAGCTGCCTTCTTTTGAATTTACAACGGCAGCATCAAAGACTTACCATGTAAGATTCAAGCCCGCTGCGGGCTGGTCACTGAATGACCTGTCCAATGGGGCTTATAATCCCGGAGGAGCA
>JAAENB010000810.1 GCA_024224995.1 bacterium
CAGGCAAGGCGTCGCATTGTTTTCAAAAAAAAAGTTTCTCAAAGAGCTGGACGCCAGGATTCAAGCATGATACAGGGATAATGGAGGAGAGTATTTTCAATATTATCTGCTATGACAAAAGGAGAATCCAAAAATGGGAAAATCGATCAACCGTCCAGGTCAAAAAGAGATTGAGGAACAGAAAAGAAAAAAGCTCGAGGCCCAAAAGAACTTGCGCGAAAGGGCCAAGACGCAGGGTCTCGTAATAAAACCAAAAACAACAACTCCAAACAGGAAATGCGAATACGAAACGACGGAAGAGGAACGTTGCGCTCGCAATGACGCCGTCATCGAGCAATTGAAGGTCTACCGGATCATGCTGCCCATACTGCTCAAGAAGTTCAAGGAAATACCCGATTACAGAAATCCAAAAAAAATCAAGCACAAATTAACTGTTCTTTTGATTTATGGGATTCTGACTTTTGTTCTTCATATATCTTCCAGGCGCGAAGCCAACAGAGAAATTACCAGGCCGGTATTTATGAAAAACTTGCAATTGCTTTTCCCGGAACTTGAAAGCATCCCTCACAATGACACACTGAAACGGTTATTGGCGGGAATCGATGTGGGGCGGATTGAAAATGCTCTTGCCGATATGGTTAGAAGGCTGATTCGGAAAAAGAAATTCAAACAATTTCTGATCGATAATTGCTATCCGATTGCCATTGACGGTTCGCAAAAATTTGTTCGCGACCATTTATGGGATGAGGAATGTTTGGAGCGGACAATCAAAAGGAAAAAAGAGAAGGAAGCGCGACCTCAGTATTACGTTTATATTCTTGAAGCCAGTCTCTCGTTTCATGGCGGCATGGTCATTCCGGTCTTGAGCGAATTTTTGAGTTACACTAAAGGCGATACCGAGCAGAAAATTCAGGATTGTGAACTCAAGGCATTCGAACGACTGGCGGATCGTCTGAAGAAAGAATTTCCGGGGTTGCGCATCATGGTACTGTTGGACGGGCTTTATGCAAACGGTCCTGTCATTGAAATATGTAAAAAGAAAAAATGGCAATTTATGATTGTTCTCAAGAGTAAGAGCCTGAAGAGTGTTTGGGAGGAGTATGAAGGCCTTAAAAAACTGTTGCCAGGGAATAAACTGGAAATGAAATGGGGCAACAGAATCCAAAGGTTTTATTGGGTAAACGATATAGATTACTATTACGGCTCCAGCGGTAGAAAGAAACACGTGCTACATATAGTTGTATGTGAGGAGGAATGGGAAGAAGTGGACAATGTCACGGGTGAGACAGTTCCTTGCGAGTCCCGTCACGCATGGATTTCCAGCAAATCATTAGGCATGTGGAATATCCATGAGCGATGTAATTTGGGAGCGCGGTATCGATGGGGAATAGAGGAGAGTTTTTTGGTCGAAAAGCGTCATGGCTATAACTATGAACATTGTTTTTCTTATAACTGGAAAGCGATGAAGGGATACCATTACCTGATGCGAATCGGCCATGCGATAAATGTTTTGGCCCAGTATTCGGACCGGCTTGCCGAATATATAAAGGAAAAAGGCGTAAGAGGTTTCATCCGATTCATTCGTGATACGATAAGCGGTCCATGGTTGGATAAAACGGTTATCAAGGAACGTTTGGCCGATAATTTTCAACTTCGGCTTTTATAGCAGCCAACCGAAAACGAAAAGTGAAAATTACATGCTGATAAAATCATGGCGCTACTGCGCCTTTTGTAAGGATATATTGTTGAAAATTGATTCAAATCTGCTATTCGATCTCAATATTTTTGTTCCAAAATACCAATGTAATCATGACGGAAGTAAAATTTGCCTTGATCCGGCTCTTCCAAATAAATTAACATATTTCATGCTTCAGCGCTGTATGGTGAGCAATAATGTTGACTCGGAGGTCCGAAGATGATACAGAGGGGATTGTCACGTCGCCATGATCATGTCCGAAACGCCCTAACCCGGTGTCAGTGATTGTGGCCTGTTCATCCCGGCGTTGCAGCGCCGGGATGAACGTTACACCTTTCACAAAAAATCATATGAGTTCCATTGCTAAACCTTTCATTTTCGTTTATCGGTCGTTATTGCGTCGAACGATTTCCACTCTTTGATTCTTCCAAGCCTCGGTATCGGAAACATAACAGCACATCGGCTTTCCCGCCCATATTCCGATCCGTACATTTTTTTGACTGAGAAAATCGTAAACAACCCCGGCCCTGTCCGACGCAAGCAACTCGTTGGTTTCCAGCGAACCGGAACGGGACGTATGCCCGAAAATATCCACTGTCATATTCAAACGCCCAATC
>JAAENB010000811.1 GCA_024224995.1 bacterium
AGCCTGGTTCCCGGGACAATGGTATTGTCCAACATCGCTTCATGCAAAGCAAGATAATGACTGGTTGTAGCGGTGTTGCCATATTTTTTTACGGTGATTATTGATTTCTGTTCAACTTCTGTTTTCGCATAGTTATATATCACCCTGTTAATTCTTTTTATTGTCCTCTCTGCCGTTTGATGTGGAATAAAATAATCAACATCACTGAGATTCCAGCCGGTATTATCTAATGTTTCTTTTATATATGGCATGCCGTTATGTAAGCCGGCATTATGAAGCTTTACCGGTTTTGTATGCATCGCAAGGGAAGCTTCATTTTTAGCGGGGAATCCTATGCATAAATCACTATACTTTGCCCCGGTAACAAAATCCAATTCATGAAATCCGCACTTTTCATCTTTAGCCGAATCAAGAATTACCGCGGTTCCACAATCCCCAAGAGTTAAAGAAGCAAGCTGTCCATCAAAGCTATGTTTGATATTTCTCAACGCGCTTTCGTGAAGCAATGATCCTTGCTCTCCACTTACAACAATTCCACATTTAACAGCTCCGGATTTAATAAAACTATTAAGGATTACTACCCCCGTAAACATTCCGGCGCAGGCGTTAACAATATCGAAGGTTTGAGCATTTTTAGCTTTTAGCGCGGTTTTAACTCCCAAACTCAATGTAGGATTGTAATGCAGCTCTTTTTTGGCATTTACTCTTGAAAGACTTGTGCAAATGATCATCTCTATTTCATTTGTTTTATATTTAGACATCGAAAGAGCATTTTTAGCAGCATTCACCGCTAAATCTAATGAAGTTTCGCCATCTTCTGATGCACGCCGTTCACTAATTCCGGTAACTTTCTCAAGGTCTATTTTGAGTTTTTTATTACACCTTTGCAATAACTCACTGGTAGTTAATACTTTATCCGGGAGATAAACCCCCAGACTTTCAATTTTTGTATTCACAAAATCCCCTCCTATTTTGTCATCATTTTTTCATAATGCATAAACAAATAATATTCGACAATATAAGTGTCCACAAGTATTCAATTATACTTATACTTTTTTATCGAGCCGTCCGAACAAAAAAAACAGTGCAGACGGTTTTAAAATTAATAAGGAGTTTAGGAACGATGAATCTTATATTTAAATTATTAATAATGACTACTTTGATTATTTCAATAGCCTGCAACGACTCACAAGACGCTAACCGGGGTAAAAGCGGCAGTGCGAAGACAAGTGCTCAACCGCCAATAACGGGTTCGCCAACCTTAACCAAAACAAATGGCCTGGCATGGCCTAAAGACTTTTCGCCTAATTCAAACGGGTCGGACCTGGCTGAACCAACAGCAAATCGTGTGTTTGATTTACATGGTGAAATAAACAAAGCGGATATTGCGGTTACAACAGCCGGAAATTATCATATGGCATTGCGGGAAATGTGGCATGATCATTATCTTAAAAAATATGCTAAGAAACTGGCTATCAATAACTGGTTTTATACAACATCGCCTCCTATCGCAGTTTCGCAGGTGAGAAATAAAGAGTATACTGTTGATAATTTCAGATCTCAATATGTTCCGCTTGCTGCGATTGGGCCAAAGGGTTTAATGAAAAAGTTACAAGCTCAAAAACTTGTTATGGGAGAACCGGAAGCGGTTATTCAAAATCAGGGCAATGTTTTATTAGTCGCTAAAAATAATCCAAAAAAGATTAACAAGCTTGGAGATCTTTATCGTGATGATATGAAAATGGTTATATCCAATAAAGATACTGAGCCCGGGAGTTTTGGGAATTACTCCGGGTCAATTTTTAATATCGCCAATCAAAATCCCGGTCAGTTGCCTACGGGAGTAAGCGCTGTTGATTTTTTTAATAAAATATTTAATACCCCTAATGAAAAATGGATATCCGGCCATCGTATTCATCATAGAGAAGTGCCCCAGGCCATCGCGGATGGAGAAGCCGATTGCGGTATGATGTTTTACCATTTAGCGAAATACGCGGTAGATTCATTCCCCGGCAAATTTGACATTGTTCCCCTTGGCGGTTCGGTTTCGAATCCTGACCCCTTACCCGGGAATAAAATCGGTAAATTGTTTATCGTAAGAATCAAACGGCCTGTAACGTTCCTGGAATACGCAAGACGCGAGCTTTTAATAAAAGAATATCTTTCGAAAAATTTTACGTCCATATTAAAAAAATACGGTTTAAAGCGCCCGGATACATTCGCGGCAAAAACCGGGTCAATAAAAGCTTCCAATATTGACAGAGAATTGAAACGCTTGAAAGTTGATTGGGAACGGGAAAAAAATCATTAAAACAAAATACGTTTCCCGGCTTTTACAGCTTTCTAATGACGACCATTGTAATGTCATCATGACTCTTATAGTTTTTAAGCTCAGTTAGAATAGCGTTTTTTATTTCTTCCGGGGAGGCCAAACCCATGGTAAAGAGTACATCCTTTAACTTCTCTTTACCAAACATGTCACTTGATGGGGTTCGCTTCCCCTTAACACTGCCCTTTTTCCATGACTCGGTTATTCCGTCAGTGTAAATAAGCATGGTATCACCGGCATTTAAGAGTAATGAAGAATCACTCATCATTCCGTTTATATCATCCAGGATTCCCAGCCACACTCCCGTTGTTTCAATATAGTCAACCCGGGAATCCTTTGCCCGGTAGATAAAAATATCCTCATGAAGTCCCGAGAATATCATTTCCCCTTCTTTCAAACAGGCAAATATTGTTATTGTCATATACTTGTCGGCAGCTACTTTCTTGATATTTTCTCTGATTACCGTATTTATCTTTACCAGCAGTTCCGAAGGTTTTAAAAAAGAAGAACCTTCGGATAGAACAGTATGAATGGAGGTCTGGACCATCATCATAATAAGACCGGCAGACACCCCATGACCCGAGACATCTCCGATAACTATCCAGTCCCTTCCCTTCACATTGATAATATCATAATAATCCCCACCAACTTCATCGGCGGGTTCCATGTACGCGGCAATCTCATAGCCTTCTATATTTGTTTTCCTGGGCAAAAGAACGGTTTGAATCTTCTTTGCCAGCTCCATTTCACCCCATAACTGTTCACTTACTTCCCTGAGTTCGTTGTTGGTTTTTTCCAGCTGCAATGTTACTTTTTCAAGATTTTGATTGGTTGATTCCCAGAAGGCTTTATTTCTCTCATTTTCTTTCAATAATCCCTTATGCTGCTTCACCAGCGCAAGGAAATCTTCCCTCGAAAGTTCGATATCATTGGGAATACTCTTCAACTCAAGTAATTCTTTCAAGGAAATCATAAAATAACCAGGCCTGTTAAGAAAAATGAATATCAAAATAATGTTTATCTTCATCATTTGAAACATCAATGTAGCTCAAATCTCCGGGGGCTTTCATCCCGCCAATAATAACTCCTCGTTCCATGTCTTTTTGAAACGGTGTTGTGCTATGTACCCGGGCCACGCCCTTTTCCACATCAATCATTTCCAGGAAAAATTCGCCAATTAGTTCTTTTGGCCCCTTTACAACGCTTTGATATCCCTCGGAACCAGCCTGAAATGATAAAAATTCATGCCCCTTATTGATTATATCTTTGCCGGGCCCCATAGCATACCATCCCAGCATCATTTCTTCCCCTACCCGCTCCAGAATCGGGCCGGGGTCATCATAGGCGCCGGACACAATATCACCCAGGTTCTTAAATAAATCCAGCGGATACCACCCGGCAACCTGAACATCTTTTATGAGATTATGGGCTTCATCGCCCGCTATATACTTAAGATTGATGCATGCCTGCGCATAGCCAAGGATCAATGAGCCAAAAACTTCCATTTTTTGTTCCGATTTCTGTTTCACGATGAAAACCTCCGGATGGCATTTTATTAAAATATATAATAGAAAACAGTAAATTTCAAGAATTTTTTATGCGCAAATAAAAAGTAAAGACAGACCGTATCTTTCTTGACAAAAAGGAGCAAGCAACACAAAGCTCTTATGAAAGGAGATTACCATGAAAAAAACAATATATCTTTTTGCGGCCGTTCTGCTTGCCCTCTCTTTCGCTTGCGGCAAGAAAACAACGACCCTTGAAAAAATAGAAAAGACGAAAACTATCACCATCGGCATTGCCAATGAGATTCCTTATGGCTACAAAACACCGGCTGGTGAAATCAAAGGAGAAGCTCCCGATATTGCCCGGGAAATTTTTTCCCGGATGGGAATCAAAAATGTCAAAGCTGTGGTAACAGAATTTGGTTCGCTCATCCCCGGTCTCAAAGCGGGCCGTTTTGACGCAATAGCCGCGGGAATGTACATTACCCCAAAACGATGCAAACGCGCTGCCTTTTCGTTGCCCACTTACAAAATAGGGGAAAGCTTTCTTGTTCCGAAAGGGAACCCTCACAAGCTTCACAGCTATGAAGACGTAAAAAAAGCAAAAAATATAAAGCTCGGGGTTATGGCTGGCGCGGTTGAACATGGATACGCTAAAGCGCTGAAGATTCCTCTGGACCGGATTGTTGTTTTTCCCGATAATTTCAGCGGTCTGGAAGGAGTTAAGAGCGGACGCATTCACGCCTTTGGCGGCACAAGTCTCACAATAGCCAAGCTCGCGTCCCAGACTGATGCCGTGGAAATGGTGAAAGATTTTAAGAACCCCGTAATTGACGGAAAAAGTATTCTGGGATACGGTGCCTTTGTATTCAAAAAAGAAGACAAAAAACTGCTTGATAAATTCAACACGGAGCTGAAAAAATTTATCGGCACTGACCAGCATCTCACGTTGATAAAACAATACGGTTTTACCAGTGCGAACCTTCCCGGCAGCGTGACCGCGAATGAACTCTGCGCCGGAAAATGAGAGATTAACCGGTAAAAACTAGAGTATGATAGCAGACCTGCAGACATATATCCCGTCACTGCTTGAAGGGGCCAGAATAACTGTTGAGATATTGCTTCTGGCTTCACTTCTGGCAGCTGCCATGTCTTTCATTGCCGGATTGGCCCGTCTTTCAAAAATCACTGCCGTTCGATGGATCGCAACAATATACATTGAGTTCTTCCGGGGAACTTCAGTTCTGGTGCAGCTCTTCTGGCTCTATTTTGTTATGCCCTTTTTCGGTGTTAAGATGCCGGCCTTTACCGCAGCGGTCATTGCCCTGGGACTCAACGTGGGCGCTTATGGCGCAGAGGTTGTACGCGGTGCCATTCTTGCTGTTCCAAAAGAACAGATTGAAACAGCAACGGCTCTGAATTTCTCAGCCTATAAAAGAATGCGGTATATCATACTGCCCCAGGCTGTTGTGGCAATGCTGCCTCCCTTCGGCAACCTGCTTATTGAGCTATTAAAAGCAACGTCACTGGTTTCCCTTATCACAGTGGCCGATATAACCTTTAACGGAAAACTGCTCATAGAAACAACGCTAAAGACAGCAGAAATATTTTTTATAATCCTCATCATGTATTTCATTCTGGGCCAGGTAATAACCTTTATCATAAAAGGTATTGAAAGCCGCATGGTGCGCGGTCTTGACCATGGAGGAATCCGTTGACTGGTATGGAATGGGACTGGAACTACCTCCTTGAGACCCTGCCTGCTCTTTTGCGGGCATCTCTCATAACTCTCCAGGCGACTCTTCTAGGAAGCCTTCTGGCCCTTATCCTGGGATTAATTCTGGCCATTTTGCGCCGTTCCGGGTTCCGGCCGGTAAAATGGGCAGCGTGGTTTTTCGTTGAGTTCATCAGAAGCACGCCGCTGTTGGTGCAGATCTACTTTTTCTACTATGTATTCCCATCATTCGGCATTAAACTATCCCCGCTGCTCACCGGAGTCATCGCGCTGGGCCTTCACTTCGGCAGCTATATGTCCGAAGTCTACCGGGCAGGTATTGAGGGAATTCCGCGGGGTCAGTGGGAAGCCTCCATTGCACTTAACCTCTCCAAAATGAGAACATTTAAGGACATAATAATACCGCAAACCATCCCCCCCATACTGCCTGTTATGGGGAACTATGTTATTGCCATGCTCAAAGAAACGCCGCAGCTTTCGGCAATCACGGTGCTTGAGCTTATGCTGGTAGCAAAGATTACCGGATCTGAAAACGCCGGGTATCTTGAGCCCTTCACCGCGGTGGGAATACTCTTTCTTATATTCAGTCTAACGGCATCCTACGGCATAAAGGTCCTTGAAAGAAAACTCCCCAAACAGGGAATATCATTACGCTAGGACAGACCAATGAATGAACCGATAATAAAATTCAGGAACGTAAAAAAATCATTTGGCAAGCATGTTATATTAAACGACTTCAACTTTGACATCTATCCGCAGGAAAATGTTGCCATCATCGGGCCCAGCGGCTCGGGCAAATCGACATTGCTGCGCATACTTATGACGCTGGAAAAAATCGACGACGGGTTTATCGACGTTGATGGTGAGCTGCTATGGCATATGAAAAAAGGCGACAATCTTGTGTGGGCCAATGAAAAACATCTCAGAAAAATGAGAAAAAAAATTGGTATGGTTTTTCAGCATTTTAATCTCTTCCCGCACATGACTGTTCTTCGCAATGTCACGGAAGCGCCGGTGCATGTATTAAAGATCAGCAAGGATGAGGCACGCGAGCGCGCCATGAAACTTCTGCGCATGGTGGGTCTTGAAGACAAGATCAATGCTTTTCCGGCCCAGCTTTCCGGTGGGCAAAAACAGCGCGTCGGTATTGCCCGGTGCCTGGCCATGCAGCCCAAAATACTTCTTCTCGATGAGATTACCTCAGCCCTTGACCCTGAACTGGTTGGTGAAGTCCTTGACGTAATTAGAGCCGTGGCCAAAGAACATAACCATACTATTGTTATTGTTACTCACGAAATGTTCTTTGCACGGGAGATCGCGGACAGGGTATGTTTTATCGATAACGGCAAGGTCGTTGAAGAGGGAACTCCTGATGTCATCTTCAACAAGCCCCGGGAAAAACGCACGCAGGATTTTCTGCAATCATATATCAATGGCAAAGGATCATAAATACAGGAGGAAGCAACGATGAAAATGCCGGAACAAATAGAACACAGTATGTTTGCTCCATGCGGTATAAACTGCATGGCATGTTATGTTCATTTAAAAAAGAAAAAACCGTGCAGCGGCTGTCTCAGTGATGACATAGACAAACCGGAACGATGTAAATCCTGCGCGATTAAGTCCTGCACTCAAGTGAAAGGAATCACTCACTGTTTTGACTGCGATGATTTCCCCTGCAAAAGAATTAAAAACCTTGAAAAAAGTTATCAAAAAAGATACCAGGTTAGTCTTGTTGAAAATAGTTTGACGGTAAAAGAAAAAGGATTGGAAAATTTTTTTCAAACAGATAGAGAACGCTGGACCTGTACGGAATGCGGTGGTGTTATTTCTCAGCATGATAAAGAATGCTCGGAATGCGGCAAAAAAATATGAAATTATATCTATTTATATTCTGTGTTATTTTGTTATCATGCAGCAGCAGTAACACAAAGGAAAACAACATGTACAAAGAAAAACTTGAAAACTATATGAAATTGCATGTTGAAAGAAGACACCCTTTCAAAATAGTATTGAATAATGAAGAAAAAAAAGCAAAGAAAGAGTTAATGGTGATATTAACCGATGAAAAAAATCATCCTTTTGAAAGGTTTTACAGCGCAATTGCCCTTGCTTATTTAGATGACAAAAGCGGTTTGGAGATTTTAAATGGAGTTTGCACGAGAAAAGGAAAATTGATGATAATAACCAACTCCGAAATGGAAGTTAGCGAAGCAGGCCTCGCCATACTTGTATTGGGAGAAAAACTTCCTGAAGGATTTAAATTTAGTAAAATAATTAACCCTCTTTTCCCGGAATTGGACGAAATGAAGAAATAACGTATTAATTAAAAAAAACGAGCGCTCGCTATATTTTTTGCTTGACGAATCTGTCTGACGGTATTATATTCATAACATAAACGGGGGATTCAATGAGCGTTTTATACTTCATTCGGCATGGACAGGCTTCTTTTGGTGAATCGAACTATGATGTTCTTTCGGGAAAGGGGCATAAACAGGCCCGAATACTGGCAGATTATTACGGAAAACTGGGTATTTCTTTTGATGTAGTCTATACGGGAACAATGGAACGCCAGAAAAAAACCGCTTCCGAATTTATTGACCAGTATACCGATTTTTACTACGAAAATTTCAATCCTCCTATAAACCGCTTAAGCGCTTTTGACGAACACGACACAAAATCCATATTTGTTTCTATGCTCCCCCATTTGCAAAAAGAAGATCCTTCTATTGATGAGCATATCAAGCAGATCAGGAAAAACAAAAAGTCATTCCAGGTCATATATGAACGGGCATTTGATCTCTGGCTTTCGGGAAACCATGATACTCCGGACCTGGTTCCCTATGAAGAATTTCATTCTACAGTTAATACTGGTATTGATAACATCCTGAAAGAGAACGGCAAAGGTAAATCCGTTGCTGTTTTCACCTCAGGCGGACCCATTGCCATTGCGGTAAAACGAGCCCTTAACCTTTCGGATAAGGACACGGTAAAAGTACAATGGCAAATAGCAAACTCAAGTGTGACTAAATTCAAATGCAGAGGGAACGAACTTACCCTCACTACCTTTAATGAATTCTCACATCTGGAATTAAACGGCGACCAGGATCTCATCACTTTCAGATGAGACTCCGGGCCAATAAACTTTAAACTAATAAACCGGGAGGCTTTATGGACTTCACAATAACCGACAAAATGCAGACAATAATTGGTATGATAAATGACTTTGTTGACAAAGAACTGATTCCCCTGGAACCGGAATTTGTCACCAAAGATTTCAAGGAGATGCTCCCTGTACTAAAAGAAAAACAGAAAATGGTTAAACAAATGGAGCTCTGGGCTCCCAATCATCCCACTGAATACGGCGGTATGGGCCTGGACCTGGTGGAGCACGCCCTGGTTTCCGAAGCCCTGGGCCGTACTCCCCTGGGACACTATGTGTTCTGGTGCCAGGCTCCTGACGCGGGCAATATTGAGATCCTGCATTCTCACGGTACTGATGAGCAAAAAAAGATGTATCTCAAGCCCATGATTGATGGCGATATTCGCAGCTGCTTTGCCATGACCGAAGTAGATATGCCCGGCTCCAACCCGGTGCTTCTGGAAACTACTGCGGTGAAAGATGGTGATGATTATATTATCAACGGACACAAGTGGTATACCACTGCTGCCGACGGTTCGGAATTCGCAATAACTATGGCCGTTACCAATCCCGATGCGCCCACCTATCTGCAAGCAAGTATGATAATCGTTCCAACAAATACTCCGGGTTTTAACCTGGTTCGCAATATTCCAGTTATGGGCCATGAAGGCAGTGACTATGCCAGTCACGGTGAAATATTATTCCAGTCGTGCCGGGTTCCGCAGAAAAATCTTTTAGGGACGGAAGGACACGGCTTTGTTATTGCCCAGGACCGGCTGGGGCCAGGCCGAATCCACCACTGCATGCGGTGGCTCGGTATTTGCAACCGTGCTTTTGACCTTATGTGCAAACGGGCAAACGAACGAAAAATCGATCTTAATGGCAGAACTCTCGCGAGCAGGCAAATCATCCAGTCCTGGGTAGCGGAAAGCGCAGCGGAAATTGAAGCCGCCCGGCTTATGACCCTTCATGCCGCCTGGATGATAGAAAAAGTGGGCGCTAAAGAAGCCCGGGACAATGTTTCTATGATTAAATACGTTGTGGCAAACACCATGCAGAATGTGGTAGACCGGGCCTTACAGGTCCACGGCGGCCTGGGCATGACCGACGACACCATCCTGGCATTCTTTTTCCGGCACGAACGTGCAGCCCGTATTTATGACGGCGCTGACGAGGTTCATAAATCGTCTGTGGCAAAACGAATCTTAAAGAAATATGAGTAGTATGGTAATCGGTCGCCCTGTGGGCGGGGTGACCGGTAATCGGCAAAGAGAAACAATATGAATAAAACAAAAAATTCTAATAAAAAACCTGGAACTTCAAACCTCGAACCTGGAACAGTTCCCCCTGGTTTTATTTTATTCGATGATTTTAAAAAATCGGTACGTATTTCCGTGGAAGACGTGTGCCGGGATTTTATTCTTCACAATAAAGAGTTTACCAAAATCAAAAAAGAGAAGGTTGTTTTAAAAAATCTTGTTACTATAATCAACGCGACTCTGAAGCTTAGCAATGAAAAAGGTTTTCAAAACATGTCCGTGCGGGATCTCTGCAAAGAGAGCGGTCTTAGCATGGGAGCTCTTTACTCTTACTTTCCCGGAAAAGTTGAATTGCTTACCATGATCCACGACCAGGGCAATCATGTCGTTTTGGGAATATTACAGGAACAGCTGAACCTGGGCGGGCATCCCCGGGAAAAACTTCGCAGGCTTATTTGCACTCATTTGTATGTGAGTGAACTGATGAGGGATTGGTTTTATTTCTTCTATATGGAAACAAAAAACCTTTCCAGGGCAGATAGAAAAAAACCAATCAAAAGTGAGCTCATGACCGAAGAAATGTGTATTTCTATCCTTGAAGAAGGACAGGAACAAAATGTTTTTTCCATTGATAATATGCCGCTCACCGGCTCGGCCATGAAAGCCCTGTTCCAGGACTGGTATCTTAAACGGTGGAAATACGCAAGCAGGAAGACATCTGTTGAGGAATACGCGTTGTTTGTAATTAATTTTGTTGAAGCATATATTATGTGATGGAGGATTTATTATGGAAATAATTGATAAGCCTTCTGCCGTTCGAAACGGGGAAGAACTTGATCTGAAAAAAGTTGAAGATTTTTTAAAAGATTCAATTCCCGGTTTGGAAGGAAGTATTGAGATAAAACAGTTTCCCAGTGGTTTTTCCAATCTCACCTACCTGGTTACGGCAGGCAGCAGGGAGATGATACTGAGAAGACCGCCGCTGGGCACAAAAGCCAAAACCGCTCACGACATGTCCAGAGAATACCGTATTTTAAAAGCGCTCAAACCGGTTTACCCCAGCTGTCCGGAACCGCTTGTGTACACGGAAGACCCTGCGGTTATGGATTGCCCCTTCTATGTGATGGAACGCCTCAAGGGGATAATTCTCCGGAAAGATCTTCCCGAAGGAATTGAGCTCCCGCCGGAAAAGGCCGAACTCCTGAGCAGAAACCTCATTGAACTGCTTCATTCTCTTCATTCTATTGATTATAAAGCAATTGGCCTGGGAGACTTTGGCAAGCCAGAAGGTTATGTGAAACGCCAGGTTGAAGGATGGAGTAAGCGCTATATCAATGCCAAAACCGATGACGCGCCGGACTACGAGAAAGTAATGCAATGGCTTCACGACAACATGCCCCCGGATTCGGCAGTTCCGGGTGTGATTCACAATGATTATAAATTCGACAATGTGGTCTTAAACCCGGAAAATCCTCTTGAGATTGTTGGTGTTCTCGATTGGGAAATGGCTACTATTGGCGATCCGTTGATGGATCTTGGCAACTCCCTGGCATACTGGGTTAACAAAGATGACCCCGGCAATGTTCAGTTAATGCGGATGATGCCTACTGATGTTGAGGGTATGCTCACCCGTGAAGAACTGGTATCGCTCTATAGTGAACTTTCGGGACGGAAAGTTGATTCGTTTGATTATTATTACTGCTTTGGGCTTTTCCGGCTCGCGGTGATCGCGCAGCAGATCTATTACCGGTTTTTTCACGGACAAACCAGTGATAAACGGTTTGGGATGCTTATTCATGGGGTAAAGATTCTGGAAGGAATGGCGATGTCGGTTATCGGTCAGTAATTAGTTATTACGCCCGGAGAATGAGCAACTCCTCTTCCAGGAGGTGAAAATATTCTTGTTTCACCCCCTGGAAGAGGAGTTGCTCATTCTCCTGATTGAATTTGTTGATTATTCAGCAGGAATTATTTTAGGAGGATGCAAATGAAGATTGATGATATTCGAAAAGTACTTATTCTTGGAGCGGGGACAATGGGGCAGCAGATTGGGTGGCAGTGCGCGAAGTGCGGGTTTGATGTTATGCTGTACGACACTTCCGAAGAAATTATCGCCGACGCGGAGAAACGAGTAAAAAAAATATGTGATAATAATATTAACCTGAAGCTTATCAGTACCGAAGACGCCGATGCAGTCATGAGCCGGATCTCCTTTTCCTGCAATCCGGAAGAAGCGGCAAAAGATGCCGATATTATTAGTGAATCCGTTCCCGAAGATCCAAAAATCAAGGGGATTGTTTTTGAACAGTTTAACCGCTTGTGTCCGGATCATACGATCTTTACGACCAATACATCATCACTGGTCCCGTCCGATTTCGCCGATGCTACAGGCAGGCCGGAAAAACTTATTGCCCTTCATTTCCATGATATACGAATTTCTAAAATCGTTGATGTTATGCCTCATGAGGGTACGTCTAAAGAAACAATAGATCTCACTACTGCCTTTGCGCAAAAAATCGATCAGATCCCGATTGTTCTACAGAAAGAACAACACGGGTATGTTTTTAATACCATGCTCATGAGCTTTACGAAAACCGCCCTGTCACTTGCCGCTAAAGGGATCGCTTCTGTCGAGGATATTGACCGTTCCTGGATGGGTGTTATGCATACCCCGATGGGGCCTTTTGGTATTATGGATCAGGTTGGACTGGGTACAGTGTGGAAAGTTACGGATTACTGGGCAGAGAAGCTCGACAACGATGGAGCTCGTGCCTGTGCTGAATTTGTAAAAAAATATATCGACCAGGGATTGCTTGGCGCAAAAACCAATAAAGGATTTTATTCTTATCCAAACCCGGCTTACGGACAGAACGATTTTTTAACCGGTAAGAAATAAGACCCTTCTCATAACGAGGGGGGGCAAGCGTCTCTACAAACACTTATTGCTTCTTTACCAGTTTCACATGAAATTTTACTTCCGAGTCGGAAGGAATATACATTTTAATTTCATAGGTAACATAGCCGGAAGCAATAACCTTGAAAATATAATCTCCCATAGGGACACTATCAAATTTATAGATCCCTGAGCTGTCGGTTTTTGTTTTCAACACCAGTTTATCCGGATAATAAAGGCGGTGCAGTTCTACCCGTGCTTCCGCTAATCCCTGGTACCCGCATGTTGAGCAAGAAATATAGCCGCCTACCGGAGCCCGCCCCGACTGTGCCTGAAGTACCGGTGCAGCGCATATCATAATAATCAAAAATAAAAAAATTCCAGCCTGTTTCATAATTGTGATACCTCTCTTTTAAAAAGGTATCACAATTTCAAAATAATGCAAATAAAAAAATTGAACTTAATTTTTTCGGGCGATCAACAACTTCCATGCCTTTTCCGAAAGTGACTCGGCAACGGGATCTTTAAAACCGGCATCGGTAATCCAGGAAAAATACTCATCTTTGGTAAAAATGTCTCCCTGTTTGCTCTGCGTCAGCATATGAAGCGCCAGTCTGGAACCCAGGTAGCTTTCGTTTCTCACATTATCGAAAATAACGATAATTCCATTATCGTTAAGGTGTTCGTAGCACATACTGATTATTTTCGCGTTATCTTCCGGAGACTGGCCATGACAGATATTTCCCAGGAAGGCTATATCGTAACTCCCTTGCGGAAGAGAAACAGTGGCGTCTCCTTTTACAATCTCAATATTGTCAACGGCCGAAAGCTCCTCTTCCATTACTTCCGCGCATTCGGGCAGGTCGAATATTATAGTCCGGAGTCCCCTGGACGCGAATTCCCGTGCCATCGTTCCGGGAGCTCCGCCAATGTCGGCCACAACTGAAGCTGAGCTGTGATGGCGCATGCAGATAGAAACAATCTCCGGAGCCAGTTTTTTCTTCCAGGGCGAGTTCATTCCCCGGATAAAATCGTTAATGGATAAATTTTTATAACTGTTTACATCGGGTTCCCCGTGCTTTAGTACATAGGGCAGGGTTTTCCAGGGCTCAACAAGGTATACCAGGAACTGCCAGAAATCTCCTTCATAATTATTACCGGCTGTATCTATAAGCCGTTCGTATACATCTCCCGGCACGCTGTAAATCTCATCTTTTTTCTCTAAATAGCTCATTTCTGTTAGTGCTTCAAGAAGCAAATAGACAGCCCGTTTGTCCATATCCATGCGCCCGGCCAGCCCCTCGGCAGTATCTTTTTTATCGTACAGTTCTTGTAAGACTCCTTCTTTGTGTGCTGCTCCTACAAAAACAAGCTCTTCTACAGCTTCTTGTAATTCCCGTATATCCATAAAACTTTCTCCTTTTATATGTCGTATAATACACTCAAAGAGAGAGTTTCTATCTGTCAAGAAAAAGTTTTTTTCACAAATTAGCACCAGCCCTACCCCCGCGAAGGGATAGGGTTCTCGCTATGAATATCAGCATTATTCTTATTCTTCCAGTGCCCCGGTAAAAGTAGCGTCACTGGCTTTAACTACGGCTCCTTCTACATTGAGCAGCGCGTCTATTCTTCCGAAATACTTCGGGAATTCGGACCCGATGTAGAACTGGGCAGATAAGGTTCTTCCGGTATAGTACGCGGCTTCGGCATTATCTTTGAGGAGGGCTTCTTTTTCTTCTCCTTTTTTATCGCCAACCAGTTCTTTCATTTTTGGTTCGGTGAAAGTAAGAGCCCAGAGGTGCGCCCAGGCAAGCGCCATCATATGCATGGCCTGCTGAAGCTGGGTTGCTTCCATAAAGAGGAGCATAAATTTTCCCGTTGTCATCTGGGTTTTCAACATTTCAATAACTTCTTCGAGCTTTTCCATTCCCCGCTCAATCGCGGTAACATATTTCTCCGCAACAGCGACCTCTTTTGCCCGTGAAACAGTCTCTGCCACTTTATTTTTAAAAACAGTAAAGTTATACTGGTTCTCGTTCATGAGAATTTTTCTCATGGTAAGATCAAGAGATTGAATCCCGTTTGTTCCTTCATAAATACAGGTTATTTTCGCGTCCCGCATAAGCTGCTCAACAGGGTAATCGGAGCAATAGCCGTACCCGCCGTAAACCTGCATCGCCTCGGACGTTACAAGAACCGAAGTGTCGGTATTTCCCGCTTTACAGATTGGAATAAGCAGCTCGGCCAGGGCTGTGGCTTCATTTTTTTCTTCACCTTCGGCAAAGTGTTCGATATTAAGCTGGTGGCCAAGAAAATATGACAGAATTCTCATTCCCTCAACATGAGACTTCATCCAGAGAAGCATTCGTTTTACATCGGGATGCTGACTAATGGTAACTCCCGGAGCTTCGGGATTAAGCATCTGCGTTACATGAACGCCCTGAATTCTGTTTTTCGCGTAGGTTACGGAATGCATGTACGCTGAGCTGGCAAGAGCAAGCCCCTGGAGACCAACGCCAAGCCTGGCTTCGTTCATCATCTGGAACATGATCTTCATGCCATTCCGCTCTTCTCCCAGAAGATAGCCCTTGCATTTTCCATCATCGCCAAAATTGAGTGAACAGGTCGCGGACCCTTTAATTCCCATTTTGTGTTCAATTCCTGAACAAACAACATCATTAAATTCACCTACAGAACCATCGGCGTTTGGCAGGAATTTGGGAACCAGGAATATTGATATTCCTTTTGTTCCGGCGGGATCGCCTTCTATACGGGCAAGGACCGCGTGAACCATATTTCCGTAATAATCATTTTCCGCGGAAGAGATAAATATTTTGGTTCCCGTAATGAGATAGCTTCCATCGTCCTGTTTAACGGCTTTTGTTTTAAGGGCGCCAACATCGGTTCCGGCATCGGGTTCGGTGAGACACATGGTTCCGCCCCATGATCCATCCATTATTTTTGGAGTATAGATATCTTTCAGTTCCGGAGTGCCGTATGACTCCACGAGGTGCATGGTTCCGTGTGAAAGGCCGGGATACATTTGCCAGGGTACACTGGCCGCGCCAAAAAATTCGTTGCAGCTGATGCCCAGGGCTACGGGCATTCCCATTCCGCCGATATCAGGAGAATCGAGCACTCCCATAAATCCTGATTCATAATAGGCATTAAGCGGGGCTTTATACGCCTCGGGTATTTTCACTTCCTTTGTGCCGGCATCGTATGAACATCCCTGTTTGTCTCCTTCGGCACAGGCCGGATAAATCTGTTCTACTGAAATTCGCTCCGCAAGATTGAGAAACTCCTCATAGGTTTCCTTATCGTTCTCGGCATATTCCGAAAACTTTTTGCCAAAGTTTTCAAGCTCCAGTAACTCGAATAAAACAAATCTCGCGTCCCTGGAATCAACTAACGTGTTTAAAGCCATTATATTCTCCTTAAAAAAAAGTTTGAAGTTTGAATTTTGAATTTTGAAGTTCAGCCTTCAAAATTTAATGTTCAATGTTGTTTTTTACCGGTTCCCTGCTCATGGAAAAAAAGAGAACTGACATGCCAGTTCTACCCGGAATCAAAAAAAGGGCTGTCTTTTTCTAAAAGACAGCCCGCCTGGTACTCTAATTAACTATATAATTTTTCCACTGCCTCTTTATAATTGGCCAATACGGCTTTTCGTTTTACCTTCATGGTAGGGGTCATCTCCCCTGTTTCTTCAGTGAATTTTCGTTTTACAATATGATATTTCTTTATTTGCTCAAATCCTTCAAGTACCTTATTGGCTGTCTGAATATCTCCGTCAACCAGTTCTTTTACCTTTTCATGGCCGATAAAATCATCACCAACTTCCACGCATACCGGTACAGGACCGTCTTCATTAAATTTCAGGAGCGACTTATCGTATGAAATACTGTTCGCGTCGAAATATTCAATAAAGGCATCAAAGTTCGGCACTACCAGGGCCGATACAAACTTTCGGTCGTCCCCTACGGGAAACAGCAGTTCTACATATTTACTCAATGAAAACATACTTTCAATCCGGGCCGATGGTACATTTTTTCCCGTATCCAGAACCATTATTCCTTTTTTCCTGTCTATGATCTTGATATAACCGTCGGCCACTTCCTGTACAATATCGCCTGTTTTGAAAAAACCATCTTCGGTAAAGGCTTCGGCTGTATCTTCCGGTTTGTTCCAGTATTCACAGAATATATTTTCTCCCCGTACCTGCCACTCTCCATCCTCTGCAATCCTGCCTTCAACTCCCGTTGCCGGCGGCCCCACGGATCCGGGCAGTATTTTCCCCGGTCTATTTAAATTAATGGTATTCCATGTTTCCGTTAGCCCATAGCCTTCAAGAATAACAAATCCCATTGCCATAAATACTTTACAGAGATCTGCGGGTAGACTTCCGGCTGCGGAAAAAACTGCCCGCATCCTGCCGCCAAAACGTTCCCGGACCTTGCTGAAGACCAGTTTATCAAACAGCTTATACTTAAAAGAAAGCCAGGGATTGATGCCTTCGGTAAGATCTGCATCTTCGTGCATATCCACAAACCCATGCTCATCCGCCCGGGCTTCAATAAGCTTTATCCCGGTTCGCATTGCCGCGTCGAATATTTTTCGTTTAACGGGAGACTGGGACGCCATTTCCTTCATGGCAAGATACACCCGTTCGTATATCCGTGGAACAGACATAAAAATATGAGGTTTAAAAAGCTGGAGATCACCCACGAGTGTTTTGGGATTGGTATAGGCAATGGTTACCCCTGCCATTATTGCGGCTCCGTGACCACATTGCCGTTCATAGGTGTGGGAGAGCGGCAGGAACGAAAGAAGAATATCCCCTTCCCGGTATTCGGGTGCTATTTTCAAATCCCGGCATATGGCGGTATTATAACTAAGATGAGTATGAACCACTCCTTTGGGCATTCCTGTTGTTCCCGATGTATAAACAATTGTCATATTGTCGGTTAACTCTATGGATCTCCATGTTCTTTCAACAACAAACCGGTCACGGGCAAGAAGCGCTACTCCCAGTGCTCTCAAATCTGTTATATTCATAACCCGGTCATCAAAATGATCAAAGCCGTCTTTTAACACTATGACCTTTTCAAGATTCGGCATTTTATCCCAGGAATCCAATACCTTCTGAAGATTAGTCTCATCTTTTAAATAGATTACCTTAACGCCCGAATCATTCACGATATAGGTCATCTCACTTTTCGATAAAGTAGGATATATACAGACCGTGATTCCTGCTGAGCTTAGTATGGAATAATCGGCCCAGACCCACTCCGGACAGGTATGGCACATTACCGCGCCCCGGTCTCCTGGTTTGAGACCGATATCAATTAAACCTGCCGCGAGTTCTTTTATAATTCTCCAGGCCTCTGCATAGGTGAGAGTTGTTGTTGTGTCCGGGCTCGTCTTCCAGCTCTGGAACGGCCGGTGCCCAAGTCGCGTTACGTTCCTGTTCATCATGGCAGGTGCAGTCAATTGTTCTATATACCATTTTTTTTGTGCTTCGTTCATATTAAATCTCCGGGTAATTATTTCTTGTTCGATACCCCTCGGGTTTTTACAAGTCGGCCAGTCGGCTTATAAAATCCGAAAGACTGCTCATATTGTCAATGAAAAAAAAGGGGTGGTAATTGTTTTTTTAAAGTCCGGCTGCAAACAAAATCCACACCAGGTTTGGTGTGGATTCCGGTTTAAGGTAAGACAATAAATCTAATTACTTAAGAGAACCTTCCTTGACAGCTTTTTCAATAATCTGCTGTTCTTCAGAACCCTGTGCTCCATCTATATATTTTTTCTTTTTTACCATTCGCTTCAACCCCTTTAAGGTTCCAAGGGGGATTGCCTTGCTGGTCATATTCGCCAGTGACGTAGGTACTGATCCTCCGGGATTGGCTTTAATAATATACGTAACCCTGGTTTTGTTCCTGCTGATATATTCAAAAACATATCGCCCTTTCAGGTCGGTTATTCGTACATAGTCACTATTCTTAGGAACAGAAGAACTCTTAAGAGCCCGCATAGATGATACAACCAGGCCTTTTTTCAGGTTAATAGTTGTTTTTGATCGAACAACCATATCCCTGTCACTTACGGGCCAGGGAGCGTTATTAACAAAATAGACCGTAAACATATACTTGCTTTTTCGACTTACTACCCGTGCCTTTATGCAATCCTGCTGCCACTGCGGATAGGCCGACACATCCTGCATTACCTGTAGTACTACTTCCATGGGTGCGTTTACTACAGTTACTCCTTGAAACTCATCCATATCGGAGCCTTTTATTGGACGGGTATAAACCGTAACCCCACCGGATCGTTTGGCGAACTCCCATTTTGGCGCCGCCCCAAGAAGTGAACTGAATGTTAATAAAAAGGCCAAAATTATCAATAGTGTTAATCTTTTTTTCATCGTGAATCCTCCTATTTTTTATCATACTTATTTTTTTATATTTAAACCGGTCCAAAAACCTTCCCCTCAAAGAACCGGTGTTCTGCCGTTTTGTACTACACATCAGGCCATCATTTTTGCCACTACTTCCATTGTTGCCCTGGTCTGGGGATCAAACATACAGCTTAAACCCTCTCGCCAGTCTTCCACTTCCAGGTAATGCTTCATCTGGTCCAGGGTCGGCTTTCGTAATGACTGCTTCAGCGTTATAAATGCCCTGCCGGGATTGTCTATCCAGGTTGATACTATCTCTTTTGCCCTGGGTATTAACTGATCCTCTTCCGCCAGCTCATCCACAAGCCCTATTTCCAGCGCCTGATCCACTGAATACCGCTCCCCAAAATACATAATTTCTCGAAACTTTTTATTACTGTCAAGCCCAAATCGCATTATTCCGGACTGAACTACCGAAAGTCCCAGTCCTATTTTTATTTCGCTCATGCTTAGCTGTATTTTGGGATGATTTTTGCATACCCGGTAATCCGATGCCATTGCCAGAATTAACCCCCCTGCCATTGTTGCCCCGTTCATTGCCGACACTACCGGTTTTTTGCACATAAAAAATTCCATAAATATATCTTCCGCATCCTTGAAAAATTCCACTACTTCATCCAGGTCTTTAAATTTCAAAAATGTGGGTAAATCAAATCCCGATGAAAATACCTTTCCCTCTCCTGTTAATATCATTCCCTTAATTGAATCATCTTCATTTACTTTCTTTACAATTTCCCGTATTTGCAGCAGCATCTCAAAAGTTATGGCATTAAATTTCCCATTCGCGAATGTTGCTATTAAAATATTATCATCAATATGTTCTTTTATCATTTTTCTGTCTCCTGAAATTTTTTATTATTTGATATATGCCCAACTCTTTCTGTTTTGTTTATATTTTCCCCTTTGCCAGACTCCGGACTTTTCCCATGTCCGGTGTTAGTATTAGCTTAATTATTCCTTTTAATATTTCATCATTCCGCTCTTCATCGCCAAGCAGCAGCCGCTGCACACTCATCCCTTCTATGGCTGCTAATGCCAGGGATGAAAAAACCCGGGTTATTGGACCCGCGTCCACCTCGTATAATTCCATCACGATCTTTTCAAAACTTCGTATCCATTCTTTGTATTTTACCGCATAATTCCGCTGTAAATCCTCATTTCCCTGGAGCGCCTCTCCCTGCAAATACAGACTCAATTTATTTTTATCAACATCATCAATTCTTATGAGGATACCCTTTAGTATTGCCTCTATGAGACCCTCTTTATCCTTTGCTTTCTCTGCCGACAGTTTTACCATTTTTATCGATTCTACATTGTCCTGCTCCATTACATCATAAAGTATCTCATCTTTGGTTTTATAATAATAATAGAGCGCCCCTTTGCTGATCCCTGCCGCGTCCGCTACTGTCTGCAGAGTTGTGTTTTTTACCCCTATCTTCGACACCACTGTCCGTGCAGCCTCGATTATTTTATCCCTGTTGTTTTCTGCTTTTTTGGTCATATTTATACTTTTTTGTTACACTTTTTTTATTATATTTCTAAATTTACAAGTCGGCCGACCGGCTTACAAATTCCGGGCAAATGGGTCTTTTGTCAAGGAAATTAACTTTTTTTTATTTTTATAAAAAAAGTTTGTTACTTTTTGGGCTAAAATGATGCTCTATTAATAGGGGCTGTTGTTTTTTAGATTAAAAAGCTATCAGGCTGATAATAGACTTTCAGGAGAATTTTTATGATAATTAAAACCACCATTAACTTCCGGGTTCCCGTTTTGGAGAAAATCAATGAAGCTGCTGTTTCGCTCGGGATTTCCCGTACTAAGATTATTATCAGGCTTCTGAAAATGGTTATGAATGAGAAAGATTTCTCCCCTACCATGTGCCGGCCCGTTCAATATCAATTAGATGATCCCGATCCTGATAACTGGCATACGTTTCATATCTCGTTTCAAGAAGACGATTTTGAATTTTTTTTGGACCTCCGGAAATTTCTTAAAAAATCCGTTTCCGCTGTGGTGGCCTACGCTGTTGAGGAGTACCTGGATATTATCATGGGGCTGACCCCGGAAGACCCAAGCAGGAACGATAGTTATCGCTTCCGCCATTATGTTATAAGCTCATCGGAGATGCATGGGGTTATATCATGGCAGCTTTTTTGGGGGCTGCCGGAAAAAACAGCTGATTTACTTCAGTGCAGACTCATTTAGTCTCACTATCAGACTGATTATTCTGGAGAGCCCGGTGCATAATGATGCCCGGGCTGTTTGCGCGTGGTTTATTTAATTTTTTTTGCTCCGGAAACACAATAAAAGATATTGACGTATGGTTCACGTATGTGCTATTTTTAAAGAGATAAAAGAGGAATGATATGATACGATATAAGCATTTGATACTGTTCATCATAAGCATTGCCGTAATAGGGCACGGCGATTTACATGGCGCTTCAAAGAAAAACAA
>JAAENB010000812.1 GCA_024224995.1 bacterium
CTCCCTTCCTCTCAATTTCATTTTCAGTTTGACTGTTTCTTTTAATATAGTTATCCGGCTAGCCTTATGCGGCATGGGAAATCCCAGCATTGCCAGGGCCTCTTTTCCCAGCTCAAGAGCTTCCATTAGCCGGTTGCTATTTACATACAACATTATTTTTAGTTCGTAAATCCCGGTTTTATCCAGTACACCAGCCCCTTTTTCAAGTACCCGGTCAAAAATTTTTTCCGCTTCTTCATACAGAGCGCTTAAGTGTGCCGCCTCTCCGGCCCCCTTATATAATGCCAGGCTCAGGTCATAGTTTGTTTCCCAGGGATCTCCCGGCACCAGTTCTATCCCCCGGACAAAAAAGCGGTACGCCGCTTCATGTGCTGCTGATGCTGCGGCCTTTAAGCCCGCCTTGTGGTTCAAGCGCGCTAATTCGTCCAGTTCTTCCGAAGCAGTAAGCAAATCACTGCCATAGTTGAACTGCCCCACAATATAAAATATCTCATCGGCCAGGCCTTCCGGCGTGCTATTTTCAAGAAGCAGCCTTCCTATTTTAAGATGTAATTCTTTTTTATTTTCTTCGGAGATTAACGAATAAGCCGACTCCCGGATGCGGTCATGCTGAAAATTATATATATCTCCTGTTATTCCAATGAGCCCCTCTTCTACCGCTTCCGTAAGGTCTTCCAGTGACTCTCCTATGGGCTTTTCAGTTACCGTTGACAGGGTCTCCAGGTCGAACCGGTCTCCGATACAGGCAGCGATCTTCAAGATGTCGCGGGTATTTTCCTCAAGACGCTCTATCTTACCCGTCATAAGTTCTACAACATTACCGGTTATTTCCATCTTGCGGATCGCATCCGTATCCCACTTCCAGCCTTCTGCCGAATCTATAGTCAACAGCTTATTATCGTATAAGTTTTTCAGGAACTGTTTTACGAAAAAAGGGTTACCGTTTGTTTTGCCGTGTACCAGCTCTGCCAGGGGAAAAGACCGCTCTTTGTCACACAAGAATACCTCGCTCAACATATTGTTTACCTGTTCAACACCTAAGGGAGCCAGCACTATCTCATTAATGATTACTACCTCTTTCCCTATCTCATGAAGGATAGTTGTTAGAGCATGCTTTTCCGATACCTCAGTATCGCGGTAGGCCCCGATCAGCAGCAAAGATTCCATACCGGGATCGGTTATAATATGTTCCATCAGCTTCAAGCTGGCAAGATCGGCCCATTGCAGGTCATCAAGAAACAATACCAGGGGATGTTCCTTCCGGGCAAATATCTCAATAAAACTCTTAAAGGTCCGGTTAAGCCGGTTCTGCCCCTCTTCCGGGTTCAGCTCCGGTACGTCTGCCTGATGGCCAATTATAAATTCGATATCCGGGATTACATCTGTTATTATTTTTCCTGCCGGCCCAAGGGCTTCCTGAATATCTTCCTTCCAGGCATCTATCTTTTCTTTGTTTTCCGACAATACATACCGTACCAACCCCCGAAAAGCCTGGATGATGCCGCTATACGGTACATCGCGGCCATACTGCTCATATTTTCCCGATATAAAATATCCCCGCTTTGCCACTATTGGTTTATTTATCTCTTTTATGAGAGCCGACTTCCCTATACCCGGTGCTCCCGACACCAGCATCATCTCCACCCCCTGCACTACGGGCGATACTGAAGGATGACTTACCCGGTCAAAGGCTGCTATTAAATGCTCAATCTCCTCCTCCCGGCCAAAAAGCTTCTGGGGAAGGTTAAATTTTAGCGAAATATCATGCGCCCCGGTTTTAAACGGTTCTATTGTCCCTCCCTTTTCCAGGCGAGCCTTGCATTCCTCAAGATCGGCCTTGAGGCCAAAACCGTTCTGATACCGCTCTTCTGCTGTTTTGGACAACAGCTTCATTACGATGGTCCATATCATTGCCGGTATTCCCGGGTCTGCCTCTTCCGGAGGGACAGGTTTTTTTGCTATATGCTGATGAATTATTTCCAGGGGATCTGCGGATGATCCGCTCCATTTTGATTTAAAAGGTACTGTTCCCGTTAACATCTCGTAAAATGTTATACCCAGCGAATACAGGTCTGTTCGATAATCGACTGCACGGTTCATCCGCCCTGTCTGTTCAGGCGACATATAAACCAGGGTTCCTTCCACTATTTTTTTATCATAAATCTCTTCATGTTCCCCGGTCAGCTCTGCGGCAATACCAAAATCGGCTATTTTTAAATTCCGGGTTTTCTTGTTAATAAGAATATTTCGCGGTTTGATATCTTTATGAACGATATTGTTTTTGTGAAGCTCCCCCAGTATGTGGGAGAGTGTTATGCCTATCTCAAGAAATTCCTTTAATTCCGGCTTTCTCTCCCTTATATATTCTTGTAATGATACCGCGTCAAAGTCTTCCAGGATTAACGCTATTTCATCATCATTTTCAACTACATCACAGGTTTGCCGAACCCCCTCAATATGGAGATTCCGCAGTATTTCATACTCCTGTTTAAAACGGGCGATCTCTGAGACAGTGGAATAACCGGTGTTTAATATCTTGATAATTACGGTATCTGCATCATGAGGCAGTTTTCTTCCCCGAAACACACTGGTCTTTCTCGTATCATCAAGCTTCTCTAATATTTCATAACCGGGGATCTTTTTCATTTATTACCTATTGGTCCGGCATGCAGGGGCTCACCGTATACGGAACCATACCCCTACACGGACTCCCTGTTCATCATCCCTGTTGCTTATTGTTAATTCGGCGTCGGCATAGCAGTATTTCATTCGCTGTAATATATTGCCCAGGGAACGGGAAAATACGTCCTCTTTTTCAAGGCCCACTCCATTGTCCAGGATCTCC
>JAAENB010000813.1 GCA_024224995.1 bacterium
CCGGAAAATGCCAGGGAACAAATAAAAGATAAATCATGGTGGCCTGCGCTGGTTGAAGCCTTTAAACAGGTTATTGACGCGAATAAATCAACCCTGTTTTTTGCCAACAGCCGCCGGATGACAGAAAAAGTAACCCGTTTTATAAATGAAAAAGCACCTGTTGAGCTTGCCTATTCTCATCATGGTTCTCTTTCCAGGGAGATCCGCCTGGCAGTGGAACAAAAACTGAAAAATGGGGAACTCAAAGCGATTGTTGCCACCAATTCCCTGGAACTGGGAATTGACATTGGCGATCTCGACCAGGTTGTCTTAATACAGGCGCCTCCTTCAATTTCATCTGCAATTCAGCGAATTGGAAGATCGGGACATGGGGTTGGGGAGGTAAGCAGCGGCGCGCTCTATCCCACTCATGGCAGGGATTTTTTAGATGCCGCAGTTATTGCCCGGTCAATTATGGAACAGGATATTGAGAAGCTCTCTCCTGTGGATGCTCCCTTAGACGTTCTTGCCCAGGTTCTTCTTTCCATGGTTGTTACTGAGGAATGGGATATTGATGAATTATTCGGATTTATTAAAACAAGTTATCCCTACCGGGATCTCAGCCGCAGGCAGTTCGACCTTGTTCTTGAAATGTTGTCCGGCCGCTACGCAGATTCCCGGGTCCGTGAACTGAATTCCCGGATTTCAATAGACCGGATCGACAACAGGGTAAAAGCCCGGGATGGGGCTCAGTACCATCTTTTTCTTTCGGGCGGAACTATTCCCGACCGCGGCCTTTACGATCTCAGGATACAGGATTCCCGGGCAAAGATTGGCGAACTGGATGAAGAGTTTGTATGGGAACGGTCTGTGGGAGAGACCTTTACCCTGGGGGCGCAAACCTGGCGTATTCAGAATATTACCCATAATGATGTTGAAGTTATCCCGGTTCAGGGAAGGCCCGGTATTATTCCATTCTGGCGCGGGGAAGACAACAACCGGGATTTTCATTTTAGTGAAAAGATATCTCTCTTTCTTAAGGACGCGAACGGGAAACTCGACTCGGGAAAATCGAAAAGTAAATCCCGGGATTTTTTTGCGGAGCTGTGCAGCCTCTATTACATGGATGAGGCCGCGGCAGAGGAACTTATTGGGTTTCTTGAGCGCCAGAGAGAGACGACCAAACAACCGCTGCCGCACCGGCATCACATTCTTTTTGAGCATTATGATGATCCCATGAACAGGTCGGATCTAAAACAGGTCATTATTCATACTCTCTGGGGCGGGAAGATTAACCAGCCTTTTTCTCTTGCCTTAGCTGCTGCCTGGGAGAGCACGTATAAGTATAAGCTGGAAGTGATGGTAAACAATGATTCCATCCTGCTTATGCTTCCCCACGCTTTTGATCCCATGGAAATATTTCGCCTGGTTACTCCCGGGAACCTGGAAACCCTGCTCCGGCAGCGATTGGAACAGAGCGGTTTTTTTGGAGCCCGGTTCAGGGAAAACGCGGGTAGAGCCTTGCTGCTTCCCCGGGCAAGCTTTAACAAACGGCTTCCTCTCTGGTTAAACCGGCTTAGATCGAAAAAGCTGTTTAACGCGGTACTGTCATATTCCGATTTTCCCATTCTCCTGGAAACCTGGCGGACCTGTCTTCTTGATGAGTTCGACCTTGAAAATACCAAAATGCTTCTGGGTGAGGTGCAGGATGGTGTTATTGCCATTTCGGAAACCATCACAACAAAGCCCTCTCCATTTTCCGACAGCCTCACGTGGAACCAGACAAACAAATACATGTACGAAGATGATACGCCTACTGCGGGGAAGAGTTCCAGCTTAAGCGGTGACCTTATTAAAGAAGTGGCCTCTTCATCTCATTTGCGGCCTCGAATTCCCGAAGAGTTAATTGTAACCCTGGAGGAAAAGCTTAAGCGGACCGCGCCTGGGTATGCTCCGCGTTCATCGGAAGATTTGCTCGATTGGGTTAAAGAACGCCTCCTTGTTCCGGAAGAAGAGTGGACGGTGCTGCTTAAGGCGGTAAAACGGGATCATGAAATTAAAGAGCGGGCTCTTCTTACTCCCATAGGAGAGAAACTTCTCCTGCTCAATCTTCCCGGCGCAGTGGTTCCTTCTATTACGGCGGTGGAAACCATTCCAAAGATTGCTGCTCTTTTTGCTATTGAACGCGGGGCTCTTATGATGCAGCCGGTTCCCGGCGCTCATGGAGCTTCTCCGGAAGAATTGGAAGATTCCCTGGACAGGGCCTTTGAAGACGCGAATAAACGGAATGTTGCCGGGATGCTGAATGAAGATGAAGCCGCGTTCCCGAATTTTTTGCTGCAGTGGCTTTCGTATTACGGGCCTGTTTCCGGGAGTGTGGTGCAGGAACGTTTTGGTATGGATGAAGGGGTTTTTAATGAGCTCCTGGAAACGCTGGAAAAGACCGAAAGTGTTCTTGTTGATTGTTTGAGGGAAAACAGCGATTCTATTGAAATATGTCATAGTGAAAACCTGGAAATTTTACTCCGAATGGCCCGCAAAGCCCGGCAGCCTTCTTTTGAAGCGCTTCCTGTAGAGCAATTGCAGCTTTTTCTTGCTTCGTACCAGGGGTTAACCAGGCGCGGGAACGAGGTTGAAGATTTGCAGGACTGTCTCGACCGCTTATTCGGATATCCGACCAATCCGGGAGCCTGGGAAGAGTATATTTTCCCTGCGAGAATGGGCACCTATTATACATCCTGGCTCGATAATCTTATTCAAACCAGCGAACTTCTCTGGTTTGGCTGCGGGGACCGGAAAACAAGCTTTTCGTTTCGGAGCGACCTGGATCTTTTTCAAGAGAATCGTGAAGAAGGGGGGGGGGGGAAAGATAACAAGAAAGGCAACAAGAAAGATAAAAAAGAAGATAAAAAAAATGATGATAAAAATGAAGAAAACCCGGAAAAGAACCTGGCTTTAATGTTCCCGGACAAACGCGGGAAATATGAAGTGACCGACATTATGAAATATTCCGGCTTGAGCTATGATGATGTGTCTCATCGTTTGTGGCAGCTCACCTGGAAAGGATTCATTACCAATGATGCCTATTTAACGTTGCGAAGCGGCATTGTCAATCATTTTGATCCCCTGGAAGTCCGTCCCGGTACACGCAGGCGTACTATCTATGGATTCGATCGATGGCTTAGTGATTTGAATTTCAAAGGGGGCTGGTTTCTGCTTAATCATGAAAGATTTCCCGGTTCCCAGGAGGATGATACAATAGAACGGGATATACTTGAAGAGCAGGAATTGATTAAAGACCGGGTGCGGGTTCTTTTTAAACGATATGGCATCCTTTTCCGGGAACTCCTGGCAAGGGAGCTTCCTCCGCTCAGGTGGGCTCGTGTTTTTAGAACACTCCGCTTGATGGAGCTCTCAGGAGAGATCCTTACGGGCTATTTTTTCGAAGGGATCCCCGGCCTGCAATTTATCTCGCAGGAAGCATTCAGGTTTTTAAACCAGGGCCTTGATGAAGAGGTCATTTACTGGATAAATGCAGCGGACCCGGTTTCCCTTTCGGGAATGAAACTGGAGAGTCTCAAAGGAGAACTGCCTTCAAGGCTTCAGTCAAATTATCTGGTATATCATGGAACCAGGAAGGTTATTACTGCCGGAAAGAGCTGCAAAACCCTGGAGATTGCGGTTCCTCCCGACCACCCCCGGTTGGTCGATTATCTCCTGTTTTTAAGGGTCCTTGTGAACAGGTCTCACAATCCCATGCATTCCATAAGGGTAGAGATAATAAACGATAGCACTGCCGTAAAAAGTGAGTATGCGGATTTTTTTAAAGAATTCGGCTTTCGGGCAGACGAAAAATATATGGTTCTATTCCGGAGAATTTAATCTTCCTTTTGGAATTGTATTTGACTGTTTGCTATAAATGGATGTAAAATAATATGAGGTATATGAAGCCGGAATGTAAATGATGCCTGCCTGGAGTAATACCTCTGCAGAACGTTCGGAACTCGCTCCGCTCAGACAGCCTCACAACCTGCCGAGGCATCACTCCAGGCAGGCATCATTTACATTCCGAATGACGTTTTTCAGTATATTAAGACACGACCGACCCGGTTTAGCAGGGAAAAAAATACGTCAGAAACAAAATAGTATTGCGAGCTGCTTCTGGTCTGGAAGTATCCCCTCTTCTAAATGTGAGGACTGTTTGAGCAACGCGAGTTCCGCAGCATTTAGAAGAGGGGATACTTCCAGACCCGCGCACATGAATATTTTGGTTTCTTCAGAGTGCGGAACCTGCGAAGCGGCGAAAAACATGGTCAGAAACTTGGTTGTATTTCGAGGTGCCTTCGGCCTTGACCTATGGTCCCTCTGGGGTGTGTCGAC
>JAAENB010000814.1 GCA_024224995.1 bacterium
CTGGTGATGAAGGTCCGATGGTGGACGTTACTCCTGAATGTGCCCGCAAGATCGTGGATGGTTCGGTTGCCTACGCAAGGGAGTTTGGCCTGCCCCCTCATGCCGATTATCCTGCAGCCTATGCATTATTGGGAGATATTGATATTGATGCGTGCCCGGTCGAGTATAAATTTGGCAGGGAAGGCAAGCCTTGTTTCATTTCCGGGCCCAACGACACGCCGGCCAAGATCAGGAAAATAATACGCACTTTGAACCAATCGGCCGGTCCTGATAATTTTGACTTCATACTGGGATCTGAAGGATTCTGAGATGCCCATGTCCAGTCAAACCGCGACACCAGCAGAAATCGCGGGTTCAAGACTTGTAATGATATTACCGTCTTTCCTGGCTGCCATATAGCATTCTTTCAGATCTCTTTTTATCCCGCTGCCAAACATTATATTATATGGCAGAAGAAGGCCGTCATATATGATTTTTCCGTTAAACGGTAACAGGATAGCTTCTACACATGTCGGGAGGTGTGAGGAATGAAACATTTCGTCCAACCCCTGGTGCAACCCCAGTACGGCATAAACTTCTTCTTCGACAACAAAGATTGTATGTTTCTTCAAAAGCCGCTCAATAAAAAATTTTCCAGCCACAAAATTTTTCCAGTTGGAAACAAGCCGTAAATCTTCCTGAGAGAGTTTTTGGGGGTTTTTCTGAACGAATTCGTCAATAAGCGTTGTATCGGCAAAAACAGCCTCGCGGACCTTGAATCTTTCTTCCATGCCGCAATCAGTATATTTTTCCAGCGTCTTTATGCCGGGAATAATCTCGAGTTTTGTATTAACGAA
>JAAENB010000815.1 GCA_024224995.1 bacterium
ACTCTAGCGTTTTACGCAAACTTTAATTGTAAGGAAATTACTATGAATTTAAAAATGAAAATATTTAATAAAAGTTATATCAAAAAGTTTATTCTTTTTCTCTTTTTCTCGTCCCTTATCAGCTGCTCCGGGTTAGACGACAACCTGGTGAACAGCCTTTCCGGGAGCGATGTTACGGCCCCTTCGGTCTCTATCTCCTCTCCGGGAGACTCCAATACCTTTGGCGTGGGGACGCTTATTATTCAGGGGTCCGCTGCCGATGATCTGAAGCTTTCTAAAGTGGAAATCTCCGTTGACGGCGGGGACTTTTATGAAGCGAATAACCTGGGTTTGTCTCTGTCAGGGAAGAAGATTGATTGGGTTTATTACCTGGATTTGAATGGGGTTATTGACGGGAGTAATGTTGTTTCCGCTCATACGATCTCTGCCAGGGCTGTGGATATATGGGATAATGCTGCTTCTACTGAGATTTCGATTAATGTGGATAATACGCTGCCCGCGATTCCTGTGGCGGAGTTGTCCGGGCTGCCGAGGCTTATTGGTGATGGGACCAGCATTGATGTTTCCGTTGGCGGGGAGAATGTGGTGGCGTATCGGTATAAGCTGGATGACGCGAATTGGACCGCGGAGATTGATGTGGTGGGGAATCCCAATATCAATGTTAGCGGGTTGGGTCAAGGGGAGCATACGCTGCTTGTTGTTGCGAAGAGTGACGATGGAGTCTGGCAAGATCCGTTTGATGGGGCTACGGAATATACGTGGATTGTAAATACACAAGTTTATTTCACTCCTCCCGGGGGAGGTGCGATAGACGATGCTTATGGAATTACTGTAGCAACTTCTTCCGATGGATTGACGTTTGCTGTTGGCGCTCATAGGGATGATGAAAAAGGAAATGAGGCCGGGGCAATATTTGTTTATAAATGGGATGGAAGTAATTGGGCTACGACTAAGCTTACTGTTTTCGATGCTGGTCCAATTGATTTTATTGGATTTAGAATGGATATGTCTTCTGATGGAAATACAATTGTTGCCGGCAATTATTATGATACAGTAACAGCAAAATATAGTGGTTCGGTATATGTCTTCAGATGGAACGGTAGTAGCTGGTCGCAGACAAAGTTGATATCCTCTGATGGCGCAGAAAGTGACTTATTTGGTTCCCAGGTAGCAGTATCCTCTGATGGTAATACATTTATTGTTGCTGCTGGGGGTGATGATGATAAAGGAGATTCATCCGGTTCCGTATATATTTTTAAATGGAATGGGAGTAACTGGATAGAAACCAAGCTTACTGCTTCAGATGGTAGTGCAAATGATGGCTTTGGGGGAAGTTTAGCCATTTCTTCAGATGCAAATATAATTGTTGTTGGCGCTTCCAGTAAAAATGAAAAGGGAGTATATAGCGGCAAAGCATATATTTACAAATGGAATGGAAGCAATTGGGATGAAACAAAAATTATAGCTTCTGATGTTGCGGAAAATGATCATTTTGGTTTTGCGGTAGCAATTTCTTCTGATGGTAATACAGTAGGTATCAGTGCATCTGATGATAATAAAAATTTAAAAACCGGAATAGTATATATATATAAGTGGAACGATAACATCTGGACAGAGACAAAATTACTAGCCTCTGATGGTGCGGAAAATGATCAGTTTGGATCTGCCATATCTATTTCTTCAGATGGAAATACAATCGTTAGCGGTGCATGTGGTGATGATGATAAAGGAGATTCAGCCGGTGCTGCTTATGTATTCAAGTGGAATGGAAGCAGCTGGGATGAAACAAAAATTACCCCCCAATACGCAACAACTTCAAAAGATTATTTTGGTCTTGCAGTGGATATATCAGCAGATGCCAGTATGGTAATTGTTGGAGCATATGGTGGTTTGGGTAATAATAAAACAGGTAGCGCTTATCTCTACTACCCATAAGTACGAGACTCATTATGCAGCCGAGCTGCCTTCCCTCACCCCAGCGAAGGGCTGAGGGGAATGGCAGCCCAAATAAATGACATTCTCCGCATTATGTACATCCGCACGGAATGAAAAGCACCTGTAGAGGAATGAACAACAGTATTTTACGACATTTTTTTTTGCTAACCAGGCTGTTTTTTTGTATACTAATACTACCAACACCCGGAAACAAAAACCGACGTAAAGAGCTTTGAACTATCATAACCATGGAATTATAATATGTTTGACTATAAAGAATTAAGACGTATAAAAAGTAAATATTACGACCCAAAAAACACTACTGACAGGCTTTTTTACGAAATTAAAACCGGAAAAAGCACCTCCGGCAAGCCCCGCGTGGGCGGCAAAACCCGTACCCGCTTCCACGTTGGCTACGTGGAAGAAAACCAGGACCCCGATAAACTGGGCCGCGTAAAAGTCCGCTTCCCTCAATGGGGCGAAGGCTTTGTATCCCAATGGATTCCCCTTATCCGCCCTTTTTCCGGCTCCAATATGGGCTTCTGGGCCCTGCCGGAAATTGACGAAAAAATCCTCTGTGTTTTTATCGGCGATAATACAGTGCGCCCCATGGCAATGGGCTCCATCTTCGGTCCCGAATCCGGCATCCCCATTGACGATGTGACCGATAATAATCTCCGCGTTTTAACCTCCAAATCGGGCTCAAAAATTATCTTCGACGATACCGAAGGCGAGGAAAAAATTATCGTATCCATGAAAGAAGGCAAAATGCGTATGGTTCTGGATAAGGCCAAAGGCGTGCAAATAGTTAATGAACTGGGTGATATTAATCTAAAATGCAGAAAATTATCCATGAAAGCCGGAGACACCGCCTCTATTGTTACCAAAAAAGCCCTAAAAATTACCACTCAAAAAGAGCTTTCTTTTAAATCCGGCAAAGGCGCCAATTTCAAAGCCGCCGGAGACGTTGTTGTAAAAGGGCAAAAAATTGAACTCAAAGGGAATTCCGGAGTTACCGCGCAAATGAAACAGATTGCCGCTAAAGACGACCAGGTTGTGGGGGTCGATACTCATATCGAAATGGTTCCCGCAGGCCCCTCAATGGTTCCAACTCCTATTCCCAATCCCTACATTGGCAAACTGGCCGATAAGCTTTCAACAGACGTTGAAGTCAAAGGCAAGCCCGCCGCCGTAAAAGGCTCAAAGTCAAAAGCCACGCCAGGGCATATTCCCATGCCGCCTGGGGTTCAGTTCCAAAAGGCTCCAACTAACGAGGGTGAGGTTACCCTGGGGACAGTGCCCACGGTTCTGGTAAACGGGAAGGAAGTGGCGGTACTGGGCTCAATGGTTAAAACCTGCGGCGATCCTATGGATATGGAGACCTGTTCTATTATTGCTGCCGGTGCCGCAGTCTATTTGCCCATTGTTATTCCCGGGCTGGAGTACGCGTATGAGGCGAAAAAAGGCGGCACCATGTTTAATCCGCGCGATCCTGTCGCCCAGCCCAAACAGCCCGGAGACGGGAAAACACCGAGTTTGAGCAGTCCCAAATGGGATCCGGATGAGGCTTCAATTGGAGATGAGGTTAAGCTAAAAGTGAGTCTTTCGGACCAGTACGATAACGCCGGTGTTACGTTCAAAATTTGGGAAGATGGGGCAGACAGAGAAAAAGAACAGCCCGTAAAAAAGGTATTCGGACAGAATAAAAGTGGAGAGGCAGAAGCTCACTGGCGATATATACATATTCATGATCCCGGGAATCCATTAACTGAAAAACCAAAATTTATTTTCACAGCCAACTCTTTTAGATGTGATGAGGTAGAAAGCGGTTCCATAGAATTTGGCCAGGATATATTGGTTAAGTGCGTGGATGAATACGGCAATCTTATGAAAAACGTGAAATATAAATTGGTCAATTCGAAAAAAGAAGGATCTACCGGAGATAAAGGAATAATAGAAGAAGAGAATGTTCCACCAGGCGATATAGTTGAATTTATTTTTGATGAGGATCAATAAAGAGATTACGAGGATATATATGGCAATAACAAAACGTGATTATTATTATACAGTAGAGTATGGCGATAGTTTAACAATAATATCGGAAAAGCATGATATGCCGCAGATAACAGGCGCCAGAAAGATATGGGACAATGAAAAAAATGAAAACATGCACTCCAAAGCTGTAATGCCAAATAAGCGTGAAGTAAAAAGACAACTTCATCTTGGAGGGAACCGCTATAGAGACTACAGTCATAAACAATACAAAGAAAAAGAAGAAAGAGATTACAAACGACCAGACCAGGTAATCCTATATACAAATGAAAAGATCTGGATACCGGGTGAAGAAGAAAAAAAAGAAGAAGAAAAAGATGCATCGAATGATTTAATAAAAAGAGAAATAACAAAAGATGAAATGACTAACGGTCTTTCTCCTAAACCGGACAAGAAGTATGAACTTATTTTCCCCTCAATTACAGTACGGTTGGATATGGATATCAATGAGAGTTCTGTTCAAGATGATAAATATACTCTATATGGCGTAAAAATTGAGTCTAATAATGTTGAAAAGCAATATTATAAAAAGACATTAAATGTTACGGATGCTGTAGACAATGACGGAATTAGTGAGCTTCATTTTATTGGTACGGCAAAAAATCTTCTGTATTCACTGGAACTTGACAATGGTGATGAAAAAAAATTTTTATTTGAGAAAAGGACTTATTTCGAGAATATTGAATAAGAATTACGAAAGAAAAGACAACATTTTAACAAGGATATTGTAATGAGCAATTCGGAAGGTGGATCAAATACAGGTTTTAAAACCAAAAAAAACGGGAAAGTGGTAACTATAACAAAATATGAAGTAGACGATGATATAAAAAAAATTAAAGCAAAATTTGGCAGATGTGTAGATTTTGAATTAGTGAATGATTGGACAAGCGACAAGAAAGAGCCGATAAAATTTATAAGAAAAGATTATAAGGATAGCAGTGCTCTATTAAAAAGAGCAAAAATTAAATCATCAGAAAAATTATTCATATACGTATTCATACGAAACTATAAAACAAAAGAAATTGTTAATATTTGTGAATTTCCAAATATATCATCTTCTGAAGAATATGAAATTCCCATTTACGACGAAGGGAAACCGCCAGGCAAATGGGAACATGAATATCATTTCTGCCTTTCAAGAATTGAATTATTATCTAAAAGAAAAGAAAAGCTGGAAGAGCAACTAAAGAAGGGGAATTGCCGCAGACTGGATAAAATAAGCTTTTATAAAAAGGAAAACAATTATAAGGAATCAGATTTTTATCATTACATACCATTAGAAAATGATAAAACAACAATATACTTAACCGATCTTATTACACAGGCAAAAGAGGAATATTTAAATTTTGAAAAAAATTTTGATGATTACCATAAAAAACAGGATGAATATTCGGACAAACTTTATCTTTATGGCACAACTAAAGCCCTTGTAAAAGAAAAACCAGCTCTGGGAAAACATGTTAATAAAAGTGTATATGACGATTTTAAAACCAATATCATTGATAATATTTTAGGCAAAATCAATATCAAATGTGATGAATCCGTATCATTATTTGGAAGCTGCCTCTTGTTAAAACAATATACGGAAACCGTTCTTGATTATCTAATGGGCAATGAAACGCAAAGAAATGAAATCAAAAAGATAAGTAATATTTTTATTTCTCATATACAATTAATACCAATTGGAACGACCATAATTAGTAAATTATATAAAGAAGCAACCGAGTTATTCGAAAAGCAGGAAGAAATTATGAAAGAAATTTCTTCTTGTGTGGATACCATTGACAATGGTCAAAACTGGGTTTTCTATTTATGTTTTACAACAGGGCACTCAGGCGCTTATTCCTCCGGCTGTGATTTTATGACAAGTCTTACGTCCGTAATATTAAAAACCGAATGGGACAAGTTAGGAAAAAACATAGGAAAATCACCTAAGCTAATCGCTAAAATTTCAAAGACCATTGGACAAAAAATAATCAACATCATGGGAGTCAATTTTGATGGCCTGAGCATACAACTCTCTGAGTATTTAGTAAAAACTACTAAAAACTTTGGTTCCGACAATTCTACAAAAAAGGTAGTGTTCCTAACATTAGGAAAAATCAGGGAAGGGACTGTATATGAAACACCCGATTTAGGGAAAGAATTAAAAACAATGGTGGATAAAACGCTTGGAGGTATTAAAAGTACTATAGCCGGAATTAATATGGCGTTTTGTGTTGTTCAATTATACCAGGCATTTGATAGTGAAAGACTTGGCAGCAATAAAACTTCAATAGAAGATAAAGTATTGGTAGCCGTAACCACTGTTCAAGCCGCTTTTGAAGTTGTTGAAGAATTATCAAGTTTTTTATATTTAATGCGCTTCAGTTCAAAAAGACTAATTTCACAAACTTCCGGAGTTCTCGGAGGTATGTTAAGTGTCGCGCTTGACGGCTGGAATTGCAAGGAATCATATTCAAAATCCGATATGGGAGGAACTTTCGGCTGGGGAATCTCAGCCGTTGGCAGCGCTCTGGCAATTGTGTGCTGTATAAAAAAATCAGCAATAATCGCGGTAATCGCGTTCATCTGTACTCTTGTTGGACTTGTTCTAATTATAGCATTTTCAGATACACCTCCCGTTACATGGATTAAGTATAGTTATTTTGGAACAGAGTATGGTGGTAAAAAAAGTGATTGGAAAGATTGGTGGACCGGGAATGAAGTTGGCCTGGACAGGCCCTTGAGCGATTGGCATGGTAATTTACAATTGCAAATTGACGCGATCCATAACCTCTTATTCTACTACGATTTCAAATTCGATTTTGCATACGACAATACAAAAACCGCGTTAGCAATAACTCTGGACGCGCCTGCGGTAACAGACGCTTCCATTGTTACGGTATACGTAAGGTTATTTACCGCGACCTGGGGACTGTTTTATGTTATGCCTGTAATTAAAAAAAGAGCGTATCACTATTATGAAAATGGGTATATGGGATTTATAGAAAAAGAAGAAGGAGGATTTCTGGCTATGATGGCTCATATAGCTGTACACATGGAATGGGCTAAAGCAGTTAGCAAATATCCGCCTAAAAGCAAGGGAAGAAAAAAGGCAGAGAAACAATTTAAAGAATACAAAAAGAAATTGGATAATCTTAAAATGTATCATTTTGATCCTCTTGTTTTACAAAAACATAATACCGTAAAAGATGATAAGAAATATAGAATAATACTGGATGACGGTTCTACTCCGGCAATGAATTATATAATAGATGAATATGGAAAAAAATATAAAGATAAATATGGCTGGGTAGAGCGTCACATTGAAGATCTTGGTGGTATAATTGACAAAATAAGAGACAATAAATGGGAAAAGGTACTTACTGCGGGTGAAATGAAACATGTACCCAGGCTATATATTGAAGTGGAGATACGGATCGATCATACCGGTCAAGGCAATTATATAAGAAGTGAAAAGAGAATTGTTCCCTTTGAATATTTTAGTCCAAAAGATATTAGACTGTTGAGTGAATCATACAAAGAAAAACAGGAGAAAGGAAAATTTATTAGACCAAAAGCTAATAAAGCAGAATAAGAGTATCATTTTTTGTTCAACACCGATTTTAAAAAATATATCACCGGGTTGTTTTTTAACTTGATCGCGTAATCAAGCGGTTCCCCGCCAGCGTTATCTTTTGCCCTGAGATTGGCCCCATATTTATGTAATACTTTTGCAATGGCTTCCTTGTTATATAAGGCTGTGTAGTGTAAGGGGGTCATTCCATCGCTGTCTTTTGAATTGGGGTCCGCGCCTTTTTCGAGAAGCAATATGGCACATTTTTCCAAACGGCCCCACATGTCATTCCTGGCAATTAAATGGAGAGGGGTCAACCCCAATCTATCCCTGGCATTCAGGAGGTTCCCGTGCTCTATTAAGACTTTTATAGTTTCAATTTTCTTTTTCTTTATCGCGATGTGAAGCGGTAGATCATTATATTTATCCCTGGCATTAATATTGGCCCCGGATTTTAGTAATAGTTTAACCATATTGGTACGCCCATATTTTGAGGCATAATAAAGAGGGGTTCTTTTATCTTTATCTGAAGTATTCACAAAAGCGCCATGTTTCAGCAATAAATTTGCCATGTTGGTATGCCCGTATTTTGAGGCATAACAAAGAGGGGTTCTTTTATATTTATCTGAAATAGTAACTAAAGCACCATGTTTCAACAATAAATTTACCACTTCAATCCTGTTATGATCAACAGCCCAAAAAAGAGGTGTCTGTTTATTGGACTTGTGTCGTATATTAACATCAATACCTGATTGTATTTTTTTTTTGACGATATCGTATTTCCCCAACCCGGCAGCTGAAAAAAATCCTATTTGAGCTCCATTTATTATTAAATAATCAGCGCTTTCAGTTGCCCCTGACATAACAGCTTCATCAAGTGGAGAATAACCATCATTATTTTTGACATTAACTTTAGCTCCATTTTTTATAAGTATTTTTATTACCTTTAATCTATTATATCCGGTAGCACGATGTAATGGTGTGCCGTAGTGGTTCATTATATTCACATTAGCTTTTTTCGAGATAAGTAATTCAACAATCTCAACATTTCCTTTTAAGGACACAATTTGAAGTGGACTACGACCGTTTTTATCTATTTCATTAACATCCGCGCCATCATTAATTAATTGCTTTGCTTTTTCTATTTTATCCCTATACAATGCGTCATGTAGCGGACCTGGATATACCTTACCGGACAACGAAAAAAGTAAACATGCTATTAATGCTAATATTATTGATTTATTTAGATATTTCACAAAAAACTCCAATATGTCACAAAAAGTTATACTTTAAACATCAATGAGTATAAATCAAGTAAAAAACAATTTAAACCCCACACCAACGAAGGTACGTATTACGAGGATGACAGCTCTGAAAGATTAACCTGCTTTTACATGAAAGACGCGTTTTACCGGAAAAACCTCCTGCTTTCGTATAACGGAAAAAAAGTAATAGACCGGGACAAAGCCCGACCAGTAGTATTTACAGATATAATTTTCCGAATCCTTTTGCTGGCTGGAATTAGATTCTGCCGGAAACGATATGCCCCCGCGAGGAGACGCGCCATTGTTATAACACCCCGGAGGGATGGAGTCATGTAGCCCGGGGCTTCTGCTTCTCTAAAGAAACTAAATTGTTAAAGAGCCCGTTTGGGGGAATCCCCTGAAAAAACCAACCCGTAAAGACGTTGCACGCAACGTCTTTACGGGTTGGTTTCCGGAGATTTGTCCCGGGTCAACACCACAGAGCCAAAAAAACACCGATCCCCTCACAGGAGTCGCATCCCTCCTCAGAGTCTCCATAGCCCTGGCCAGAAACCAGCCAGTAAAGGCGTTGCACTGCAACGTCTCTCAGAACCAAA
>JAAENB010000816.1 GCA_024224995.1 bacterium
GCCTCAGCGGGGCGAAAAATGCCGGTAAAACCGGTGTGATTGATTAAAACAGAGAAAAAGAGAATAAAAATAGATAAAAGCGATTTTTTGAATAGAGACGTAGATAGACACGAATTCGTCTGAGATCGGCACATACGGTCCCCCAAATACTTTTTTTTTAGGTATTTATATGCCTGCGAAAATATAAAGAGCTCTTCCGGCCCAAAGACTGTATGTACAGATCCCCCCTTTCGGGCCGTCCCCTCCTGAACGTGCTTCAATATCTCGAACAATAAACACCGTCCAGACGGTTAATATATGCTATGAGCGCGAGTCATGTCAACGAAAATTAAACGACCGGACGGTTTTTTTGGAGGTGCGGAAATAGCACGCCTGTCGGCAAGTAGTTAATTTGGGTTGTCAGGGGAAAATATCAAAAAAATCGCCAAAGTCGAGTTGATTATTTAATTTTCTCAACTTCACTAATTGCGCCGTCAATAGTCAAGGTTCTGTCCTGTTTGGCGTAATAACTTTCTTCTAATTGATCGAGATATTTATTCAAATATCCAGTGGTTTTCAATTCCTTTTCATGGTCACGCAAAAATTCATTCAGGGATTTGTTAATCATTGTATAACTATCTTCATTATTGAGCGCCATGTTTTCCAGCGCTTTCAGTGTATTGCTGTACAGCATGCTGCAGGTTTCGCTTTCAGACGCGCGAGCATCAAGGGTAAGCAGCAGACTCAACATAAGCGGCAGGTTATCTATGTTCTTCATATCATAAACGGCAGGCAATCCAAAAGGACTGCCTGATATTTTTAGATTTGTCTGTACAGCTTGTATTAAATATTCCAGTGCTCGTGGTTCTTCATATAAAACCAGGAGTTTCACTGCTTCCATTTTATCTTCTTCGCTGCCCTTTTCCAGGATATCAATAAGCTTGCTGCGGCATTTCTCGCTCCTATGTGAAGCCAGGGGTTTCACCAGTTTCCAGAAAAATTCTTTGTCTATTTCAGAAAGCATTTCTTCGATGTCGGTAATATCACCGGAATGTTCCATATAGGCCGACAGGATCTTTTCACGGTCATGAACATCGCGTTCCGGATTTTTGATTTCACCTAAGACAAATGGTTGAACGCCAGGGATTTCATTTTCCACCAGGTAAAACAGGTGGTTTAACAGTACCTGGTGGTTGGCAATACCCTTTTCCAGGTTCTCAAACATTCTCTTTCTTACCTTCTCCGGGTTGAGTTCAGCGATTATATCGATAATGCCGGTCATTTGTCCCTGCTGAACCCAGGAAAAGGAAAGCATATCCAGAAGAATTTCTTCCGGGTATTCAAGTTTAAGCCGTCCACGGAAAAACCAGAGCCAAATAGCCGGCCAATTGGCAGAAAATTTTGTTCCTTTCTGAACCAGCGCTCTTCTAAAATCAACATCTTTAAGATGTCCACGGCACCAGTTCTCAACCCATTCTCGCTGTTCAGTGCTTAATTCAAGAGTCTCGTCCTGATTTAATAATTCGTAGAGTTCATGGATACAAAACGTGTCCCAGTTCTGTTCCAGCCATAAAAGCACTCTGTCTTTATGGACAAATGCATTTATCGCTCTTCTTCTTATAAAATTATAACTCAAATCCGAAAAGTCATCTTCCTTTTTATGATAAATACCTGAGATATCCTCACGGTTTAGTTCATCCTTATGAGAAAAGAATAATTTAATTTCTCTAAGAAACGCTTCTTTCTGAAAAAGCAAATCTCTTTCTTCTTCACGCCTCCGTCGCTGCTCTTCCTCATAATCGGGTATTTCCGGTGGAACATACGGGTTACCGGTTTTTAAGTTTATTTTCTTATTCCATTTTTCGAATAGGTGGGCTTTCGAAAAATTTAAATCTCGCTGAAAATACCATAATTCATCATGAGTTAAATTTCCCAGGTCAAATTGCTTGAGCACGTTTTTTATCACTTCAGCATCGGCCAGGCAGCATAGAGCTTTCGTGAAATATAGGGAGATGTCTGCTTTTTGCAGGAAAATTCTATCCAGAACATCATGTTTTGTTCCGGTTAACTCGAAAAAAGGCAGCAAATCCGGAATGATGTTATCATAATCTCTTAGCAGAACTATAAACAGTTCAAAAACGGCTTCCAGCAGACCCGGTTCTTGTTTATAGGCAGTTGCCGCGTTTTGTATTATTTTTTTTCTATCGGTTCTGAAATATGTCGAATTGAGATAATCGGGTTTTTGGGAAAAGAGTTTAATAATTTTTAATAGGGCTGAAGGTTTCGCTGCTTTGCAAATGCCCATTTTCAGGAAATACCTCTCGTCCCCCAGCCTGATATCAACACGATTATTAGCAAAGGCCTGAGACATGCCTTCCAGAAGGATATCGATATGTTTATCCAGCCCACTACTGTTGCTAAGGTAATAATACAGGCCGGAGCGAACACTGGTATCCCATTCCTTGCGAAGATGTTCAACAACGGTATCTGCAGTCTCTTCGTCGGAAAAGCCGGAATTCGCAAGAGCAACCAGTACGATATAGCGCACATAGGGATCATGGCTTTTTTCCGGAATGATTGCAAACAGGGCATCCCTTAATCGCCCGCGATAGTTATCAGCAACGTTCATGTATCCGATTAGATACAGGGCATTCTTCAGCTCAATATTTCTACTTTCAGACTCTTGTTCGATAATACGAATCAAAAATTCTACTGTTTCATGAATATCTCCGAAGCGGGCCATTTCCCGGGTATTAATTGCTCCGATTAAAGAGGTTTGCTTCCGGTTGTATTCCTCAAAGACCTGTTTGAACACCCTGACGCGAAGATTTTCCGGAACTCTGTCTCGCTCAAATTTAATGACAAGCTCCGGGGATTTCTGTACTACCCAATCAAGGAGTTCTTTTTTTAAAGAATTCCCCGGTTCAAGGATTCCAAACAAAAAAGCCAGGGAATTTGCCCAGGCGGGTTTAATATGTGTATACTCCGGTCCGTGTCCGTACGCAGTAAAGCTCTTGATAGCATCAAAGGAATTCCCGGCCAGGAACCGGGCAGCCAGGTACTCCCGAAAA
>JAAENB010000817.1 GCA_024224995.1 bacterium
AAAAAGAGTTTCTTGAGAGAGGTATCATTATCCCGATTACCTTTGAAGAGTGCATTCCCGTAATTATCTCTTGACTAACATGAAAAAACACGTAAGCTATTAGATGTGTAATATATATATTTCTATTCTTTGACGGAGGAACCTGTTCCAATGAAAGCGAAAAAGATCAGTGAGAGCAAAGTGGAGATTGTTCAGCAGATGACCCACCAGGACGCGAATCTCGCGGGTAATGTCCATGGCGGAGTTATATTAAAATATATCGACAATACTGCCAGCATTGTGGCGGCCAGGCACACTACGGGATATGTGGTTACGGCCTCTATTGACCAGGTCAATTTTCATAATCCTGTTTTTGTGGGAGACCTGCTCAGGGTCAAGGCCTGTATTAACCTGGTAAATAATACCTCAATGGAACTGGGGGTGCGTATTGAAGCTGAGAATTTTATTAGCGGCGAGGTGCGGCATACCGCGTCCGCGTATCTTACTTTTGTGTCTGTTGATGCTGAGGGAAAACCGCGCCCTGTTCTGCCCATTATCCTGGAAACCGAAGAGGATAAACGGAGAAATCGTGAGGCCGGGGTCAGGAGAAAGCTGCGGTTTAAGGGGGCTTCTTAAGGAACTGGAATTTAAATAGGACCGGTTTCCGAGGGATTCTGTCCGGGGTGTTTTCTGAGAGAAAGAGAGACGTTGCGTGCAACGCCTTTACGGCCCTGGTTCCGAAGATGTTGTCCGGGGCCTTTTTCATCATAACGTGGGTTTAAAAGCCCACGCTATGAGAAGGGAGACCACGGGACGATTCTGAAAAAATAAAAAAAGGGGAAAAGCAAAAGCTTTTCCCCTTTGTGGTTAACCAAAAATCAAAACTGCTGCCGGTGAATTTTAATAAAAAATGCGTTAATGGAGCTTGACGTATTGCTCCGGAATGAGTATATTCTAATACAATATACTCATTTTTTTTTCTTCTTTCTAATACTCGTTTTCCCGCGCTGTGATTTTCCTGAAGATAAAAAAATATTATATTGTTCCCCTTATATTTCTTGTGCAAATTTTTATAAAAAATAATTTTTTTTTAAGGAGATAAATCTATGAACACTAAAAGTTTTGCTTTGTTTTTCCTGGTTTTTCTTGCGGCCCTGGTTCCGGGCTGTGAAGAGGGGCTGTATCAATCCAGTCCTGCTATTGAAGGTTCTATTGTTATCAACAATAACAAAAGTTCTACCTATTCCCGTTCTGTTACGCTTTCCGTTAATGTGCTGGAAGCCTCTGAAATGCGTTTTAGCAATGACGGGATTAAATGGAGTGAATGGGAGCCCTATGCTTCCTCTAAAGAATGGATTCTTGAAAAGTTTATTGGCGAGCATACGGTTTTTGCCGGGTTCCGTAAACGTATCTCACTGCGGGTTGTGGAGATTCAGGACTCAATTTCTGTCCTGGGTTTAAGCGATTTTCTTATAAATTACGGAAGCACCTTTTCTCTTTCAAACTCCGTTATCCTGAATGTTCCTCCTTCCGACGCTCTTAAGATGCGCTTTAGTAATGACAATGTTTCCTGGGGCGATTGGCTTCCCATGAGCGAAACTGTCTCCTGGGATCTTCCTGCCGGTTTTGGTGAAAAGACTGTTTTTGCCGAGTTTATCGATGCCGTAGACGGCAGCTCGTTCTTAAACGATTCTATTTCGGTTACGGACCCTGACACTTGCGGTATTTCTCTTAATAACGGCGCCGCTCAAAGTTTTTCCCGCTACGTTTCCCTTACCTGTGACGTGCCCGGCGCTGCTGAGATGCGGTTTAGCAATGACAATACCGGGTGGAGCAGCTGGACTGCCTATTCACCAGACTCTTCCTGGGATCTTTCTTCCGGGACCGGGGCTAAGACCGTATACGGACAATTTCGGGACTCTGCCGGGAATGCTATCGCCCTGACCGATTCCATTAGTCTTGCCGATGACGCCTCTTCGAGCTTTGTTATCAACAATAACGCTGCCGGTTCTTTTTCAAAAAGCGTTGCCCTGAACAGTAATGTTGATGGCGCTGTGGAGATGCGCTTTAGCCTGGACGGGGTTTACTGGTCCGATTGGGAGAGCTATGCCTCTTCTGTTAATAAAGAGCTTTCTATTTTTGGCGCTCTTACCGTATGGGGGCAGTTTCGTGATGCTGCCGGGAATGTTGTTGAGAAGATTGACGGGATTAATCTCTATGACCCCAGCGGTATTTCCTGTTCCATTGAATATGGTGAAGCGTATACCTTTGCATCCAGCGTTCATCTGGGGATAAACGGCACAGGCGCTGCTGAAATGTGTTTCAGCACTGACGGAAGTTCCTGGACTGAGTGGGAGAGTTACAGCGCTTCCAAAACCTGGCCTTTGTCTGCCGGTTCCGGGGGGAAGTCTGTTTATGTTAAGCTTCGGGATAGTTCGGGGAATGAGCTGGAGAGGAGTGATAGTATTACTTTTACTGGTACTGATGGGCTTCAGTTTATATTTTTGAGTCGTGCAAATTTACCTCTTTCTGATAACTATATAGATACCTATAATATCAATGCCCCGGGATGCGCATATATTCGAACTAGAGTTAACAGTGGTTCCTGGTCATCATGGAATGTTTATGATGAAGCAGGTTGTGATTCGGTTATTTTTCCTAAGGCGGTTCATGAACTTGAATTTAAGGATTCCCGAGGGCATGTTTTATATTATGTTTTAAGTATTTGATTAATAAGGTAATCGGTGGCCCAGGTTATCAACTATTGGAAAGACCTGGTGGGAATAAAACTAAAAAAGGGGAAAAGCGGAAAGCTTTTCCCCTTTGTGGTTAAAAAGTTTAAATTTTTATGGTTTTGTCAACAAAATGCAATGTTTTGTCGGTTTTCCCCGGTTTAGTTGCTATGAAAATCATCTTGACAAAAAAAGAAAAACTCTGTATACTCAGGTGAGATAAAAGATTAAAAAAATGTATGCGGAGTTTTTAACAAATAATTTTTTTGAGGAGAATCTTCTATGAAAAAAATAATTTTTATTCTATGCTTAACAGTAACTTTTGCTTTTTTCGCGCAAAAGAGTGAGGCAAACCAGATCACTGTCTGGGGTGGTTATAACTTTGCCAGCAGTGACATGCTGGATGCCATGGATATTCTGGCCAGGATAGGCGGCATTGATGTCACAAAAGGCGGTTTTACCGCAGGGGCTGATTTATGGATGGGAGATAAACTGCAATTTGGCGTGGGGTCCGGGTATATCAGTTTTTTTGCTCTTGAAGTTGGTACTTTAGATGCCTCTTTAGCTCTTGTTCCTATTATGGCACAGTTGAGATTCTTTGTTACCGGGGGATTCCATGTAGGAGGCGGTGTGGGTTATCTTTTTGGTGTAACAAAATATGAAGACAATGGCGTATCACAGGATGACGATTCTATCAATGGAAGCAGTTTTGGCATAGAAGCTCTTGTTGGATATGATATTACTCTTACGGATTCCGTAGTATTAAACCTTGGATGCAGGCTTTATATAGGTTTTGATGATGAAACCCTGATAAATGTTGTACCCAGCGGCGGTATAGGGTTACGATTCTAACCTGACCGGTCTTAAAACGAGCCCGCACTGATTATCTACGGGAGCGGGCTTTTCACCTTCTTAATACGCAACTCCCATAACAATGTTCCTTCCCCGGCAAGTTTTTTAACTTGACAATGCTCAAAAATCCAGTAGTTTACTCATTATAGAACCGAGCAAAGATGTGAGTGAAATGTATAGCAAATAAAATTTTGGAGAATTCTTTTATATGAAAAAAATATTATTTATTTTATGCTTAACTGTCATTTCTGCTTTTATCGCGCAAAGCAGTTATGCAAAAGAGGTAAAACAGGTAACTCTCTGGGGTGGTTATAATTTTGCCAGTAGTGATATAGTAGATTCCATGGATGCTTCTGCAGCTTCGTTAGGCAGCAGTTCTACAACCACAACAGGCGGCATTGCAGCAGGAGTTGATTTCTGGATGGGGGAAACATTTCAATATGGTGGTGGAATCGGATACCTGAAGTTTTATTCTCTTGATTTCACTGTTGCATCATTTTCAGTGGAAGCCAATTTAGGCTTTGTTCCTGTTATGGTACAGGCGAGATACTTTCTTCTCTCGGGACTCCACGTTGGAGGCGGTATAGGGTATTTCTTTGGTGTGGGAACGTATGAATTCAATGGTGTAGAAACTGATGCCGGTGGAGGAAGCTGTTTTGCTTTTGAGGCACTGGTTGGATATGATCTTGCCATTACGGAATCCGTAGTAATAAACCTCGGGTGCCGTGCTTATATCGGTTTTGATAGTGAATTTTTAATAAACATTGTACCCAGCGGCGGCGTTGGTTTTAAATTCTAAATTGATTAATCATTTCGCTGCATCTAAAAAACTCTCATGCTGAGGGTGCTGCAATAGTACTAACGGTTCTATACAACAACAGGGGATTCCACACTTCCGTGGACATCCCCTGTATTAAAACAAGCGGTTTCTAAAACGCAACCCCAACAACAATACTCCCGCCCCAGGCAAACCCGGTAACACCGTTCTTTAGCGTATTCTTATCATCTTCACTAAAATTCCCGGTAGTGGCAACACTCCCAAAAGAATAGCCAATTCCAAAATTACAATCGAGATAAAAAAGCGACCACTGCCATCTCCACCCGTGATAGATCATGGCGGTATGGGAAGTGAGGTCGATACTGGCGGTGCCAAGAGTCTCTTCAGCTTTCATTGACGCGTAAACATATTCCACAGACAGGTAATTGGAATCATGAAAATTAGCGTCATATTGATAATAGTATTTACCTCCGGAGTTTACTCCCCAGCCGGATATATCGGCATTGATCTGGTTTCCCAGGTAATTAATAAGCAGGCCCGGGCCAATATACTGAAAGAACGCGTAAACTCCAAAGGGACTCTGACCGGTAAACTCCACACCAACACTTGGCCCCAGAAGAATAAAAGCCCCGGGGTTTACCCCAATGGAAAAAGTCTTATTATACTCTTCCGGAGTTTCATCATAAAATTCTACGGAAACGGTTTTACCCGGATTGGGATCAAGTTGATTATCAGTTTCCGTTATATCCTGGGCAAAGAGCCCTGTTGCGCAAAGACTCATTGCTGCAGCTATCAGCATTA
>JAAENB010000818.1 GCA_024224995.1 bacterium
AATAGTACTGCGGGCTGCATCTGGCGTAGAAGTATGGGCTCTTTGGGTTGTGAGGACTGTTTGACCGGAGGGAGTTCCGCAGCAATCCAAAGAGCCCATGCTTCTACGCCCGCGCACAAGCAAGAAGAGTTTCTTGAGAGTTTCTTGAGAGCAACTGACCCCCGTCGAACGGGAAAAAATAGGTCAGAAACTGTGTCGATACCTCATAACTTAATATAAATTATTATTGATTTATTCCTTCTTTTGGGACATACTTGTAAATTCCAATGATTCCCCTCATGGGAAGTCCGGATATTATATTTTTTGGGAGGAATAGCGTGAAAAAAATCTTTTCCATAGCGTTCTGTCTAATTATTCTAATAACTTCAGTAAATATTCTTTCTGCACAGGTAGAGCCCGGCACTACTGAAGCAGATCCTAAAGAGGACACAAGAGAAGATGTGGTGGCTGAAGACGATGATTCTGACCTGATAAAAGGTTCGGGAGAAGTCTTAAAAGAAGAGTCCATGGAAAAAATGCTGGAGGAATTGCGGGACGATAAAGATCAAAAAGATGATAAAAAATCAGATTTTGTTGATATTTCAGGGATGATTTTTGTCCAATATAAGGTTGAATCCTTCAATAGTAACGGAACCAACAGCTTTGATGTTAGCAGGTTCTATTTGACCCTGAAAAAAGAGATATCGGAAAATTGGCATCTCAGGTTTTCCTCCGACATCGGGATATTTGGTTCCGGAACGAAATACGAGTTCCACGCTAAATACGGTTATATTGAATATGATAATTCTTTTGGGGCAGTGGCGCTAAAAGCGCAATTCGGATTGCTGGGAACTCCGGTAGTTGATTTTTATAACGATTCCAGTGACATGGAATGGGTCAGTCCCACATTGATGCTATGGACCGGCAGCATTGTTCAAAATTCCATTGATATGGACCCCGGCGCGGACCTGGGTTTTAAACTTCAGTGTACCATTAAAAAGAATCTTACCCTCACTGCTATGGTCAACAATGGAGAAGGATATAAAAATATTAATTTATCCGACAGGGGGAAGAATTTATATGGTATGGCTACTCTTCACCTGATGAAAAAAATGTATCTAAACGGTTTTTATAAAAGGAATATGGATGATTGGGAACAAGACAATTACGACCATTATTACGGCGGCGGCGTTCTCTGGAAGAGCCGACTCTTGAAATCGGGTATGAATTTTATGATGGAGAAGAAAGTTGCCGGTAATTCCGTGGCAAATAAAATAATGCTCTTTGGCTGGTGGCTCAATGTTAATTTCGATTCCGTTCTTGGCCTGCCCGTACTATTTTATGGCAGGATCGCGAATGTCGAGGATAGTATAGCCGATGCCAGTACTGTTTTATTTGGTGTTGGTGCCGGTTACGAGTTTGTGGAACATGTCCGTCTTATGTTCTGGCTTGAAACCTGCTTTTACCGGAAAGTGTTTAATAATAATATGATATATTATGTTAAGGCAGAAGCCAGGTTTTAATACGTGAAAAATCTTTTGTCTGTATTGTGCGGGCTCCTGGCCGGTTTTTTTCTTTTTTTCGTGCCGGTGCCGGAGCTTTCCGCTGAACCTGGTGATGTTGAACTGTCCGCCATATTGAACGCGCAATACAAAGTAGAATCTTTTTCCGGCAGCGGGAGCAATGCTTTTGAATTGACCCGGTTTTATTGTATTGTTAATGCCGGGATATCTCAATCCTGGGGCCTGGCATTCATGTCCGACCTGTCGCTATCGGGCGGGAGCGATCCTGCGTATGAGCTTTTTGCCAGGCATGCCTATATCCGGGGAGAGAAAAAAGTCGATGATATGTCCGTAACGTTCAGGTTTGGATTGGTTCCCACCCCGGTTATTGAACACACAACTATGGTTAGTGATTTTCACTGGGTTCATCCGGATTTTTTTGAACAGTCAAAGTCTCTTACGGGGGAACAGACCGGTTCCGGCGGCAAGACCCTGGATGTGGCTGCCGACCTGGGAGTCCGGTTCGATCTTACCCTGAAGAAAATGATTATCCTTACGGGAATGCTGAATAATGGCGAAGGATATCGAAATATTAATTCCAAAGACCGTGGCAAGAATTTTTATATCATGCTTACGCTCTCTCCCTGGGAAAAAGTATTTTTCTCCGGTTTTTTAAAAAGAAATATGGCCGACTTCGACGTGGATAAAAATTATGACAGCTGCGTAGGCCTGGGCATGGCGTGGAAGGGGGAGTTTATTAAAACCGGGTTTAACCTGGGATCGGAATCGGGAGTGGACTATGGAGCCATAACCAGCAGTATTCTACTCTTTGACGGCTGGCTCGTTATTGATACGGAACCCATTCTGGAGGTGCCCATCATTCTTTACGGCCGCTTTGCAATGGCAAAGGATTATAATGGGGATGGGGCCGCCACCACCTTTACGGGGTTAGGGATCGGGTACCGTTTTGGTAAGAATATCCGTATTCTGTGCTACCTGGAAAATTATCTTATTGAAGATAGTTATAACAACAGGATTATGTATTTTAAAGCGGAAGCGGCTTTTTAAATTTTTTTAACAGAGAGGGAGAAAATGCATGCTCATATTCACAAACCGTAAAACTTGTATTAAAAAATTATCCGTGTTAAGCATGATTCTCGTGAGTGCGGTCCTGGTCTGTACGCAGGCTGCGTACGCGCATAAGTTTAAGTTTCTTAGCAAGATAGTTGTAAAAAACGATCTTAATCCCGCAAGCAAGCGAACTATCGCAGCTGAATTCTCAGAAGGGAGTCCTTTTCTTGAGAATGGTAATTTATATTATATCGGCATGGGAGCATCTGATCCCGAAGAAGGAACTCTTACAGTTGTGGATAAAAAAAATTGGGGCAGGTATTATTTTTATGATATAAATGCCCGGAAGAAAATAAATTTTAAGATTGATATGGATGATTTCTGCAAGCAGTGGGCCAGGGATAAACCGGGGCGAGGCTGTTTCCATGATACGCACTGGGATAAAAGAACCCAAAGAGCAACAATGGTGAAATCGGATTTGATACTGGGGGATATTATATATTTAAACCGGAAGAATAATATTGGGGTAATAAGTTTAAAGGATAATGTTGCGTATAATGAAATTATAGCGGATGATGAAACCGGGAAATCCAAAACAATGAATTACCTTGTTTTCTGGAAACTGGATACGGGCAAGGTTTATAAATATTATACGCCCAGGGGAAAATGGATTATTAAGGATGTCAATATTGAAGTGATTGATGCCGATAATTTCTTACATCTTGATGAAGATAATTTTGTCTACTCTGTCCAAAATACCAATACTATTTGGCAGCATAACCCAAAAACAATGCAATACTCTGAATTGCTTAAATTTAACTGTGATAATAGAAAACACCGATGTTTTCTCATTTACGGTAATAGGACGCTTAATACTTTTATCCTTACCACCTACACAGAGAAAGGGGAACATAAAAAGCCGGGTCCCGCGTTTGTCTACCAATTAAAAGAAAAGAAGCGGTTTTCCGTGGAGAGTCTGTATACTCCTTATGGCAATTATATTGATGACGCGGGACGGTATTATTATGTTTACTCAAATGGAACAGCGCTGCTAAAAAAAATAGACCTTACCGGGAAAAAACGGCCCAGGATTGTAAAGACAAAAGGTATGTGCCATGAGCTGGCTTTTTCCGGGAAATACCTGTATGTTTTTGGGTCGTCCCTGGGGCATATTGATATTCGTGATCCCCGGACCCTGGGGCGGGTGAAATATTATAATACCATGAATATTGTAAAAAATATGAGAAAGTATCATACCAGTGAGTTTTTTTATTTTAGTAAAAACAAAAAATATCTTATGATCGTTAACTCTTTGAAGAATGGTAAGACTTATTATTTATTTCAACTTTTTGAGTAATAAATCCGCACTCTTTACTATTGTAGCTCTTATCGCTTCTATCTTGAGTTTTACTATATTCATCAGGCTTTTGTAGGCTACGTCATAAGCTGCTTCCTGGGTTTTCCTTTCCTCCTTTATCTCCTCAGTGCATTCCTTTCTGTATGTTGTTCTGTAGTGTTCCCGGAGAGGTTTCCACTTCGGACCTGGATTGTCTTTTATTTTTTCTTTTATATCTTCTTCTAATTCCAATAACGTTTCCTTTTCTCTTTCTGGAATTCTTAATTTTTCAATCCTTAAATACTGCTCTGTCTCTTTGTATATGTGGTCCAGTTTTCCTATAAAGAACCATAATATTGGTACCGGCAGGTGTTTTAATTGTGAAAGATTTTTAGGGCTTTCCGCGATTATAGGATTCATTTTTTCAATATCACGACTTAGTGCACCAAACCTGAGTTCTACTGTTCCGTCATTAAAACTTGTTAAAGAGTAAGGGAATTTAAATAAATAAAAAGAAAGATCCACTCTCCTGTCATCTTCAATTATATCGGATTCTTCCAGCTCAACATCGTCCGAAATTTTGTTACCTTCCCCTTTGGCTGTTGAGTTCGTAATTTTAACTCCGCGATCTTTATAATTTATTTGTTTAATGAATTTTTCAACAATTGTATTCCTGCGCGCGGAGAGTGCTTTGTTGTATTTTTTTTCCCTTCAACACTTGCATGTCCTTCAAGTTCCACTTCTATATGGGGGGTTACTACATCAAGATCTTTAGACCAGGGTCCATGCTGCATTCTCAGGATTTTAAGAACAGCTTTTGCGATTTGCGCTGTAGTTATTTTGCCTGTTTTTAGGTGTGGATTATTTTTTAATTTTTTTAATTTATCATGTTTTTTGGGATAAGCCTTATTGAAATAAATTTTTTCGGTGGCTTTCCATTCATCGGTATCCCCTTTGATCATTGCAATGGGAAAGTAGTCGGGATCGGAATCCACTATACCGGTCTGCATTAGTGCCTGCATTTGGATGAAGCGTCTCTTTTTGTCTTCGGTCTTTAAGTGCTTAAGTTTTTGACGCCATTCATGAGGAAAAATTTCAACCGGTATCTTTTTTTTCTTTATCGTCTTCTTGCACTGAACCACATTCCGCTGCACCTGCTTCCCCTGCTGAATCACATGAGTCAGCTCATGAGCCAGGAGCATCTTCCCGGTGCGGGACGCTGGGGAGAACTCATTCCCGGCGAAGAAGATATCACTGCCCGCAGTAAAGGCCCGGGCATTGATGGCTCCGGCAAGGGCAGAAGCGCGCGGACCGGAGTGGACGCGGACATTGCTGAAATTGTGTCCAAAACGGTCTCCATAGTATTTGGCAACAGAGGGCGCAAGGGACCGGCCCGAGCCCTTCATATTCCGGATACCGGATTCAACACCGGCCCCCACGGTAAAAGAGCCGGAGCCGGAGCCGGAGTTTTTAGCCCGGATATCTATATTGCCCGGTTTTTTTTGAACATCCGCATGGGACATGGAAACGACTTGTTCGGCAACACGGTCGGCTTCTTGTTCAAAGGTGTCATTGGCAGCGCCAACACGGAGTTTGGCCCGGATTACATCACGGGCATGAGCCCTGTTTGATTCTTCTAGTACACCGGGAACTTTTTGGCGGAGAATACTCTCGGAAGCAGCGCGGGCGTCATGGGAACTGGTCTCGGCAATTTTACGCATAATAAGCTCGGGCTGGAGTGCCCCGGAGGAAATCAGTTTTTCAACAGCATGGTTGCCCACAGATCTCTGGAGGTCCATAATATAATTGACCATGGGACTGGAAGAAGACCTGCTTTTTCTCCGAAGGTTCTTCTTTCGGTTGTCTTTTTTTAGAATAGAATTCGAGCCCGATAATTTGTTCCGGTTGGTCATGATATTCCTCCAGTCTACAGAATTCGTAAAGTATCATAAAACAAAAATAGAGGAATGTCCAGAAATTTATTTTGACAAAGCCCGGAAAAACCGTTAACTTAAAATTATATTAACCCAGGAGAAACGATATGTCCGGTAACCAACTCAACCATATATTACTACTTCCCGATGGAAACAGAAGATACGCGGAGCAAGAAGGAATCCCATTGGATAAATTATACAAAGATCAATCCGATGAGGTGACAACTAATATAATAAAGTTTTTATTAATCGAAAAAAAGATCCCGGAATTATCCATATGGGGGATTTCCAAAAGTAATGTATTGCAGCGGACGGAAAGCGATATGCAGGCGATATATGACGCGCAAATCCACGCCTATGAAATCTGGCTGAAAGATGAAGAGATGAAACAGGCGGGGATACGGTTTAAATTTATTGGTGATGCCGAATTACTTCCGGGAGAATATCGCAGAGTAATGAAACGCCTGGAAGAGGCAACGGCAAAATATACCGGCCCCCGGTGTAATCTTTTAGTGGCATATAGCGCTCAATGGGAAGTTGTTGAAGCTTATAAAAAAGCACAAGCGGCAAATGAAATAATTACGGAAGATACGCTCAATGATTTTCTTGAATTAAAAACCCCCATTGATATGGTAATTAGAAGCGGCTTTGAAAAAAGATTATCCGAATGCCCGGTACTGCAAACAGTATTTGCGGAAATATTTTTCCTGGACCTGTATTATCCCGATTTGACAAATGAAGTCATTAACGGCGTGCTGGAAGAGTTCGGGAATAGAAAAAGACGGTTTGGGAAATGACGATGCGGGAAAAAGCAAAAAAACTGGCGGAATTACAAACAGATATCTGGTTTGATTATGATGCCGGACATTTCGAAAAGGTAACGGAAGACGCCAGGCAAATGTTTTTATTGCAGGGCTTTGAGGAGAAAGAGGCGTTAAAGGCGGGAGAATATGTTTCGGAAGCCCATCTTCATTACGAGAATGCGGTTAATGCCAATGAAGATAACAGGATAGGAGACAGGGAATATTGTTTTGTAAAAGCCCTGGAATCGGAAATCCTGGTAAGGAATATATTGGACCAGCCGGTGCGTCCCGCGTACGCGGAAAACCTCTGGTGGCGGCATTTTCATTATCATAACTATGGAAGAGCCACGTACTATATTTTCAAGAACCTGTTCCTAAAGTATAAAGGATGGAACTTCATTCCTCCTGTTCGCGCCGCGTATTATTTAATTATAGCCGGGAAAAAAGGGCATAATGAGCGGAACAAGGAAGCGGCAGTGAAGTATTTAACGAAATACTGGATTATAGTTCTCGCGAATAAAGGTTTTATTGAAATAATCCAGTATTGATGAATTAGAGAGCCCCGGCAACTCCTGAAAGAAAAGAGAAAACCTCTTCCGGGTAATTATCCGGCGATTCATCCACGATCTTAATAACCTTGCTGCCGATAACAACAATATCCGAAAACTTCGAAACGGCTCCGGCTTTTTCAGCGGAGTCAATGCCGAATCCCACAGCCACGGGAATGGGAATGATCTTTTTTGCGTGGGTAATATAATTTTTTAGTTTATTATGATGGCCTTTGCCCGCGCCCGTAATCCCAATTCGCGAGGTACAATAAATAAAGCCCGAAGCCATTTTTTTCATATTGGCAAGCCGCCTGTCACTGGTGGTGGGCGAAATAACCAGGATAGGATTGATAGAATTTTTTTCGCAGGCCGTGAAAAAAGCCCCGTTATCCTCTTCCGGCGGAATGTCCGGAACAATAAGGCCGTACATGCCGATATTTTTTGACTGTTTAACGAATTTTTCAATACCGAAGTTAAAAACAATATTATAATAGGTCATAAACAGGAAATTGATATCAGGGAACTCTACAGCCATTTCCCGGGCAAAGTCGAAGCACTGGGAAACCGAAGTGCCCAGTTCAAGGGAAACCTGGTTCGCGTTTAAAATAGTAGGCCCGTCGGCAATGGGATCGGAAAAGGGGATCTGGAGTTCGATATATTTCACCCCGGCATCTGACATGGCCTTGATGATTTTCCGGTTATCTTTAATAGAAGGGTAGCCCACAACAATATGGGTCATAATAGATTTGCAGTTTGATACATTTTTATTCGCGCTCATTTTCCTTCAGCCTCTTCAACTTTTGTTTTCAGGAACGATATCCATTCTTTGTCGCCCAGGGCTTCGGCAATAATAAAAATATCTTTGTCGCCCCTGCCGGAAATATTTATCACCACAATTTCATCTTTCCCGGCTTTTTTCGCGATTTTTAGGCCCCTGGCAACGGCATGTGAAGACTCCAGGGCCGGAATAATCCCTTCCGAGGAAATGAGAAGTTTCAGGGCTTCAACCACTTCTTTGTCAGTGGCATTATGATAATCAACTCTGCCGATAGACTTGAGGTAGGCGTGTTCCGGACCAATGCCGGGATAATCGAGACCTGCGGCAACGGAGTGAGTCGGCCGGGTCTGGCCGTCTTCGTTTTGCAGGAAGATTGACCGGTATCCTTCGATGACACCTTCTTTCCCGCCTTTAAACCGCACAGCATGTTTTCCCGATTTTAAGCCCAGGCCGCCGGCTTCCACACCGATCATTTTCACCCTTTCGTCTTCAAGAAAGGGGTGGAAAAGCCCAATGGCGTTACTGCCGCCGCCCACACAGGCAACCAGGTAATCCGGGAGTTTTCCTTCACTTTCTTTAAGCTGTTTTTTCACTTCTTTACCAATGACGGATTGAAAGTCCCGGACCATAACCGGGTAGGGGTGAGCGGCCAGTGCCGAGCCCACCAGGAGATGGGTGGAATCGACCGTTTCGATCCAGTTCCGGATCGATTCGTTAACCGCGTCTTTCAGGGTCATACTGCCGGTGGTAACGGGAGTCACTTTCGCGCCCAGCTGCTCCATCCAGAAGACATTGGGCCGCTGCCGTTTCATGTCCGTAAGGCCCATGAATATTTCGCACTCAAAGCCGAATTTCGCGGCAACAGTGGCAGTGGCAAAGCCGTGCTGCCCGGCCCCGGTTTCAGCAATGAGTCTTTTTTTGCCCATGCGCTTCGCGAGCAGGGCCTGACCGATAGCGTTGTTAATTTTATGAGAACCCGTTTGGCCCTGGCCTTCAAGCTTCAGGTAAATCTTAGCCCCTTTCAGTTTCTCCGTAAGGTTTTTCGCGAAGAGCAGGGGAGTGGGCCTGCCGGAAAAGGTTTTTAAGGTATATTCATATTCTTTAATAAATTCTTTATCTTTTTTAGCTTTAATATAGGCAGCTTCCAGCTCCTCCAGGGGAGGGACCATCATCTCAGGAACATATCGCCCTCCGAATTGCCCAAAATGGCCCCCGGTTTTAAAAGGATCGATAATAATTTTTTCGCTGTTTGTTTTCTCTTTTTTATTGCTCATAAGTATGTGCTTTCTCCATTGAACTGGTGCCGGATTTTTACATAAATATACAGCAAGCAAATTACTGTCAATTTAATTTTAAACCGTTTCCGGCTGACGATTTAAGTGGTTGATTAACGTGGTTTATGTTTGGAAATATATTCCATTGCAGCTGCTACAAAAAGGCCGGATCTCGTTTCGCCATGGCTCTTAGCGTAACTATCAAATTGATTCAAGAAACGCTCCGGAATAGTAATATTTACTCTTTTGGCTTTGCCGGATATTTCCGACAGGTCAACTGTGACTATTGCCCATATCCCGTTTTTATACAATGGATTATCTTTATGGTTTTCAATTGAGGTGGGGCTTGGAACCGGGTCGACATCCATAATCAGACCTTCAACATGGCAAAGAATCGCTTCTCTTGCATTTTCAATTGCTTCTTCCATTGTTTTGCCTGCTGAAAAACAACCGGAAAGGTCAGGAACAGTAACCCCATAATCAGAATTTTTGTCTTTATGAATCACAACAGGATAGTTCATATTATTTTCTCCATTCCCAACCGGCTTGTTTATAAATATTTTTCAAAGTTCCAATAGGGATATCACTTTTTGGATGCGGAACAGTAACTTTCCCTTTTTTGTCAGGATGTGTATAATACACACTGATCGCATATGGTCAACATTTTTTTATCTTCTTAAATCAGCTTTTGTGGGAGTCGGGCACTTTATTGCAATATGTTGTCCTCAAAAAGAGGACAGATGAAGGACAAAATAAACCTGGACGGACTTTTTTTTGAAAAAAGTTGTTTTTTTTTTGTCTTTTCGCACAGGGTTTTGTATATTAATATGATTGATATCTTGCATTGGAATCAATCAATCGAGAAGCAGGATAGAGATATGACAAATAAAAATGAACAGCTGGCCAATCTTTTAAAAGACAACACTTCCAAAACCGTTCTCAAGGAGGTGAAAAAGATCTATACCGCTCATTACCCCGGAAAATCTTTTAAGCATATAGAATCAGCGCATATGAAAATCATAAAACTATTCCAGGGAAAATTCCCCGGTTACCGGGCATGCAACACAGAGTATCACGATCTGGAGCACACTGAAGAGGTCTTCCTGGCATCGGCCCGGCTCATAGACGGGTGCAACCTGGGAAAAATACCCATAGAAAAATCGATGGCAAAAAATATCCTGCTTGGAGCGCTTTTTCATGATACCGGGTATATTCAGAAAGAGGGTGAAAATGAGGGAACCGGGGCAAAGTATACCCAGGATCATGTTGACAGAGGGATCGTATTCCTGGAGGATAATTATAAGCAGTTTGATATAAGCACACACAGGATTGGGCCTGTAAGCAGGATCATACAATCAACAGAGTTTAGTATGGACTTTGAATTGATACCCTATCTATCGCAGGAAGAGAATCTGGCAGGAATGATACTGGGAACAGCTGATCTCTTAGGGCAGATGGCAAACCGGGCATACCTGGAAAAACTGCTGTTTTTGTATTATGAGTTCAGGGAAGCGCAAATCCCCGGGTATCACACTGAATTTGACATACTCAGGAAAACAGTGGGATTTTATCAATTTACCAAAAAACGGCTTGCCGAATCTTTTCAGAATATTCATTACCAGAGCCAGTATCATTTCCGGGACCGCTTCGGCATAGACAGGGATCTCTATATGGAAGCAATTGACCGGCATCTCGCGTACCTGGATACAATTATCCGGGACGAGAGTTCCAATTTCCGTCATAAGCTGAAAAGAGGAGAGTGGGACGAAAGCGGAATGCTGATGAATACAAAGGCCGGGTAATCTTTTACTTTTTAGGCAGATACTCTTGACTTTTAGGCATGCTTAAATTACATTGAACGTAGAATGTAAGACTAAAAAGACGGAGGTGGCGACATGATCTGTCCACGATGTAAGGAAACTCTTGAAAAAGAGATACAAGAGGGAGAAACAATTGATGTATGTAAATCCTGCGGCGGAATGTGGCTCCATAAGGCACAGTTAAACAACCTGCTCAAAGAGAGCGGCGGCGATGTGGAAGAAGCATCAATTGACGATAATCCCCATGAAGACAATCACCCTGTTATTAAGTGCAGAGAATGCACTGACGTAATAATGAAAAAGATAAACTTTCTCGATTATTCCGACATAATAATAGACTACTGCCCTTCTTGCGGAGCTTTCTGGCTCGATAAAGACCAGCTCAGCAATATGCATAAGTATATAGACCAGGTCGAAGAAGGGAGCCATGAGGTAACGGACCGTTCTGCCTATAATTTACTGGTGCGGTTAAGCAAGATCGCTTATTCCGTATTTCATTAATGCGCCCGTGATTCTCATAGCGTGGGGTTTAAACCCCACGCTATGAGAATCATGAATACTGTTATTCTTCCAGCAGCTTCCTGATTTCCCTTATAATACAGGCTTCAGTATGTTCACATTCCAGACAATAGGGATCGTCGGTATTAAAATCTTCCTGCTTGCATAAGCCGGGAACCCGGTCGTCAATAAGGCGCATCATATCCTGGATATAGTAAAATTCGTCATCGGACAAAGACTTAATGTTGTGCTCTTTTATTTGCTTATAGAGTTTAAGCAGCACCTGGTTCCGGTCATTTTTATCGCTTAACTGCGTTGCTTTTTCCAGCTCAGCCTTAGACAGCATTTCAGCCCGGTACAATTGGGATTTAAACTTGAACTGTCTTCTTCGTAAAATAAAGAAATAGAGAAGACCAAAAAGCAGACCGCCCAGGTGACCGGCATGTGATATTGGACTGCTTACCCCAATTAC
>JAAENB010000819.1 GCA_024224995.1 bacterium
CGGAATCCCCTGAAAAAACCAAGCCGTAAAGGCGTTGCATGCAACGTCTCTCTTTCTCAGAAACCAGCCCTTTCCGGAATCCCCTGAAAAAACCAAGCCGTAAAGGCGTTGCACGCAACGTCTCTCTTTCTCAGAAACCAGCCCTTTCCGGAATCCCCGGAAAAAACCAACACAACATAAAGGGAAAGAAAACCCCTTGACACTCACCTCAAACCGTATACAAAACCCATATGAGCATAAAACCAAAAATCAGCAAACTCCTGCTGGCAATAAACCTCACAGAGCTCCTGGCGGTAGTTTTTCTTCTAATAAGCAAGCCGCGCCCGCAGGATCAAATACAGGATAACGCGATCTATATAATAACCTGGTATTATATATTGATCTACCCAATAACAACGATAATATCGTGGAAATTAACAGACAGCAAAAGCACGGCAATTTATCGAATAATGATGCTATTCTGGGCGTTCACGATAATAATGATGTTCATTATGTAACCCCGCCCATTTTCCCCTGTTTCACCCGTAGGGGAGGGGCACGCCTCTCCCGCCCAAAAAAGAATCTTTATCCAAAAAAGAATCAACCCAACATAACAGAAAAAGAACCTTTCAACAAAAAAACACCTATAGAAATAAAACATTTCCCGGACGGTCTACTTTCGCTCATTCCGCCCCATGGAGCTTAAGCAGTTCAACAAGAGATGAGCTCCCCAGTTTAACAGCGTAGTGCAAGGGAGTTTTCCCGTCGGAATCGACGGCGTTAACGGCGGCGCCCTTGTTAAGAAGAAATTCCGCGGAATCGAAGTTGCCGTATTCCACAGCGAAGTGAAGAGCAGTCTTATTGAACAGCACATCGGGCTTGTTAATATCCGCGCCATTTTTTAGAAAATATTCAATATGCAGGGTAGACCCGGCACGGGCAGCCATATGAATGGAGTCGAATTTTTTATAATAATAAAAACCAAAAAGAATAAGCATGATAAGTACATAGAAAATAAGCTTTCGTTTATCGAAAGAGCGCCATTTTTCACGGAGAACTAAAATGGGATTTTTTAAAAAACTTTTTTTATTCATGATAAATCCTTGAAATATATAGTAACAATGCTAATACTACCCTGAGAAAAAAGTCAACAAGGAAACAACGGTCAACCGGTCTCCGGTTCCTTAAGAGCACCTGACCCCGCCCCGGCGGGGAAAAAATACAAAACAAACTGTGTTGATGCAGGGGTCGCACCCCCATAGGGCAGCAGAGCATAACCCGGATAATATCTTCGAGAACAGGCCCTGTTTATAAAATAGTTCACCAGGGCTATGGGGATTTCTCATAGCGTGGGGCTTCCAGCCCCACGTTATAATGAGGAGAGCCCTGTGTAAAATCTTAGTTTTTAAGAGCAGTTTTTTTTATTGAACTACAATGAAAAACCGGTATACTAAAAGCAGCAGATAAACAGGAATTATGATAAAATTAAATAAATATACAGCAGCGCTTTTGTTTGTTTTTCTTCTATTAACAGCAATAACAGCAGCAGCAGAGGAGGCGGCATATATAGAGCTGAACGAGACAGCTTTAAGCGGCATGAAAATAGGCCGGGCAGTATCCTGGTATGAAGATACAACGGGCAGAATGAGCATTAACGAGATCACGCGGCCGGAAATGGCGGAGAAATTTACCCTGTCCAAAAAAGAGAGTATAAACTTTGGTTATGGAAAAAGCCCCTACTGGTTTAAATTTACCGTAAGGAATAGAGGGGAAACCGCGCGGGAGTGGTACCTGGAATTGTCGTATCCCATGCTGGATAATATAGACCTGTTTATCCCGGAAGAGGGAGAGGAGTATAATCATAAAAAAGCCGGGGACAGCTTCTTTTACAGCGACCGGGAATTCGATTTTCATAACTTTATTTTCAGGCAAATAACAAACCCCGGAACCCGGACCTTTTATCTCCGCATAGAAACCACCTCCTCAAGAAATTTCTCAATGATGATATATTCGAAAGATAAACTGGCCAAACGCATTGGCAATGAACACCTGCTGCTGGGGCTCATTTACGGGATTTTCTTTGTATTGTTTTTTTACAATCTCATAATATTCATTTCATCAAGAAATATAATTTATTTATATTATGTGTTGTTTGTGGTATCATATTTTTTTCTAAGCATCACGTTAAACGGGCTAGGATTCCGGTTTGTATGGCCCCATAATCCTGAGTTTTGCGATATGTCAACAGTATTCATCCCCATAACAGCCATACTGGGCTATGTGCTAACAATGTCTTTTTTAAATACAAAAGAAATCACCCCGCGCCTGAATATACTCCTCAGAACAATGATTGGCATATATACGCTCTTCATCGTATTATTTTTTGTACTGCCCTATGTTTTAATAATGCCCTTGTTTTTATCCTATCACTTGCTGGCAATAATAGTTATTATGCTAACTACCCTGGTATACGTGATATTAAAACAACGGGCCGCGTATTTCTTTTTCCCCGGATGGTTTCTGCTTTTGTGCGGTGGTATTTTAACATTGTTAAAGAATATGGGGGTGTTGCCCGAAAACTTTATTACCATATGGGGAGTACAAATAGGAGTCATCTTTTTACTCATAATTTTTTCATTGGCCTTCGCGGATAAACTGAACATATTAAAAAACGAACTCCAGGAAATGAATAATAACCTGGAAGAGAAGGTGGAGCACCGGACAGAGGAGCTGCAGGCCGCGAACGAGGAGCTGGAGAGTTTAAACACAGAGCTTATCTCAACACGGGATTCCTTATGGGGAGAGCTGGAGCTGGCTAAAAAAATACAAACCGTACTGCTGCCGGAAGACCCGGTAATTCCCGGGTATGAGATCACGGCATATATGGACCCGGCCGACGAGGTGGGAGGAGATTATTATGATGTAATAAATCTCCACGGCAGGGACTGGCTGGTCATTGGAGATGTCTCGGGGCACGGCGTGCCAGCCGGGCTTATTATGATGATGGTGCAAACATCGATTAACGCGGTACTGACGCAAAACCCGGAACTGGCACCGTCCAGGCTCTTAACGTCCATTAATAAAACAATATCGAAAAATATAAAACAACTCGACGAGAGCAAATACATGACCATAACAGTACTGGCGGCGCACCAGGATGGCGCCTTTACCTTTTCCGGGCTCCACCAGGATATTATGATCTACCGGGCAAATACAAACTCAGTAGAACTCTTCAAAACCGAAGGCGTCTGGATAGGCATGCTGGATGATATCGACGGCATGCTGGACGATTCCTCCCTGAATATGAATATCGGGGATGTAATGCTTGTATATACCGACGGCATAACCGAAGCATGGGCCAGGGGAAGTATACAGGATCACCGTGACCCGGAAAAAGACATGTTTGGCGATAAGCATTTAAAAGAAAGTTTTTGCGAACTGGGCACGCTCCCTACAGAGGAGATTTTGCGGGGTTTACTCAAGGAGCTGGAAGAGTTCAGCTGCGGAGATGACGTAACAATCGTTATTCTTAAACGCAGGGAGTAAACCTCCAGGGAGGCGAAGAGCGCTTTTTCGCGAACTGCCGTTTAAAGACCGGGTTTTTTTTCTTTTAAAACCCGGTCCGGTCTCACCGCATAATCCACACAACAGACATATTAACGGGTCTGGTTTCAAAACCGGTTCGTGGAGATCCATACCCGTTATAAAAACTGTCGGAATCATTGACCAGGTCACCGCTGCATTCGACCCATCCTTCGGGCAGGGCAGGCGTATAGCCGTATTTCCGGGCTGCGGACCTGCGAAAAAGTTTCTTGCCTTTTTTTAAATTTGATATAGTATAAAGAGGAATTTGCCCCCATGTGGCCGGGAAGAAACTGTGTCGATACCGGGGTCTGTTTTGCGAAGATGCTCCGGGCATGGGGTGCGTCCCCTGCGAGGGGTGCGACCCCTGCGAGGGGCTTGGTTCTGAGAGACGTTGCAGTGCAACGCCTTTACTGGCTGGTTTCAGGCCAGGGATATGGAGATTCCGGGAAGGTGTAGCTACCCCTGCGAGGGGGGCGATACCTGTAGGGGCTCGGCGTGCCGTGCCCTATGCGGTGTTTATTTGGGTTTACCCCTCAGTGACGTTTTTGCGTAGGGGCGAGGCATGCCTCTCCC
>JAAENB010000820.1 GCA_024224995.1 bacterium
GCGATCAGGTTCACGTCGCCCGCAGCACCCGCGTTCACCGCGGTTGTGATATTGATGTTACCCACCGCATCGAGCGTGATGTCGTTGGCGTCCGCGTCGGTCTGCGATTCGACGTTCACCGCCACGATCGCGCCTTCCGCGTCGACGTTGATGCTGCCGTTACCCGACTGCACGTTCGTCAGCGTGATGGCGTCCGTCTCGACCAGGTTGATGCTGGTGCCTGCCAACAAGTCGGTGCTGGCCACCGTCGTGTTCAGGTTGATGAGGCCGTCGGCGTCCACGTTCAGCACGTCCGCCGTCACCTGAGCGCCCGTCACGTTGCCGGTTGCGATCAGGTTCACGTCGCCCGCAGCACCCGCGTTGACGTCGCCGCTGATCGTCAGATTGCCGTCAGCGTCCAGGGTGATGTCGTTGGCTTCGTCGTCGGTCAGGGACTCGACATTGACGGCCAGCATGTCGGCGCCAGCGGCCACGCTGATGCTGCCTTGACCCGACTGCACGTTCGTCAGCGTGATGGCGTCCGTCTCGACCAGGTTGCGGCTGGTGCCTGCCATGAAGTCGGTGCTGGCCACCGTCGTGTTTAGGGTGATGAGGCCGTCGGCGTCCACGTTCAGCACGTCCGCCGTCACCTGA
>JAAENB010000821.1 GCA_024224995.1 bacterium
CCACCTACACCGTCGATTATTACGACCTGGAAAACAACAAACACTTTAGCATGTTCCAGGATATTCCCAATTTTCCCGACAGCTGGTCGGACAACTTTGCCAAAATTGGCGCTACATTCGGACGCAGTTCCGATATCTCCCACGCAACGATCGATATTTATAAAAACAAAGGCTCGGCTCTCACGTCTCTGCAAAACTACTATGCCGCATACTACGGCTGGCAGCAATGGCCCTGGGCAGCGACGGTTGATGATATTGCTGTGTGGACCCAGTCCGGTGAAGTTAAAACCAACTGGGGAGACCGAAGCAAGAATAACGCAAACACCCACCTCCCCTACATCAACCAGGTAGACAATGTCGCGCTCATCATTTACTGGCCCAACGCGGAAATACAAATCGCCGATACCCTGAACCAGATCGATACCTCTGTTTCCCTGTACTGGCCTACAGACCGGTTCGACGAGTCCATTGAATGGAGCCGCTGGGTCATCGGCCGGAAAGGCGACAGTTACGTCGCGGTTTTCCGTGACGGCACCGGCACTAAGAACGGGCACTACTACTCCGGCGCAGACGGCGGCCGCCAGATGTGGGCTGTTGTTGTTGGAAACGCCGACACCCACGGCAGTTTCGCGAACTTTACTTCCATGGTTCAAAGTTCCAGCTATACAGAAACCTACAAATGGAGCTGGTCAAAATGGCAGAAGGTTTACGATACAAGAATCTCTGTTGACGGCAAAAGCATCAGCAAAAGCTGGTGGTAAAATACCGCATGGGCACGGCGCGCCGTGCCCATGCGGACGAGAGTCAGTATTACCGGCACACGTTTTTCAGTGTTGTACCATTATAACACTTCCGGCAGGTATCCATAACCTTCTTAAACAATACCTGGCGATTAGATGACTTTTTGGGCAGCTCAATCGCAGCGTTTGTACTTGTTGGCAGATTTGCCCTATCCACTCCCCTCATCCCATTAGCAACATGGTTATAGAATGCGCACATGCACTTGGTTTTCGCAACAGCTGCATTATTTGGATTGAATTCCTTAGCGTAACACCTGCACTCAGACACAAAAGCGTATGTCAGCGAAGTCAGGGAATAGGCATCCAGCAGCGCTTTGTAAGCATTTTTTTGCTGAAGAGTGTATCGCCCCCCCTGTTCATCAATAAACTGCTTCACCTTGCCATAGCCGGCAACATGCTCTTTGATCAGCCTGTTTGTCTTTTGATAGGGGTAGCTGCTGTAGGTTTTCCTGCATACATTATTAAGCTTTCCAGCTACATTGTTACTGTTATCGTCACTCCACTTTGTATCCAGATCGGATATTCCGGGAAGCTTCTTTTTTTCTTGTTCAAGTTTGCCAAGTACTGTCTGGGAATGAACCCTGATATCCGCGTCATACCAATCCGGTACGCCGGTAACTTCCCAGGCGCAGTCATTTTGAGGGTCTTTCACCCAGAGTTTCTTGTATGGGGGATACCTCCAGATCATATTACCAAATCGCCTTTCTGTTGTGTAGTTTGTATTATCGCAATTTTCACAGCGGGTAATAAACCAGGGCCTGTTGTTAGCCCCTGTATAGGTCTGAGTTAAGGCCCGTTCTACTGCCTCTCGCAAAGACTCCTTGTTCCCTGCGCCATAACCGGCTATATTATTCCCATCGCCGGCACGGGTAGAATGACAGTTTGCCGGCATCAGGTGCAGCTGCCTGGTCTTTCCAGTGTGCGGGTCAGGGACAGAACAACTACAGCGCCAGTGCGGAAAAAAATCAAATCTTGTGATGTTATTCGCAGCTCCCAGACGATTAAACGAGTTTAGAAACCCGATACTGGTCCCCCCCCTGGCGACAAAAAAGGCTGCGGAAGGGGCTACCATAAGAATGTTTAATGGATTAACTCGCGCAGGATCAGAAGTATTCCATAGCATCAAGTCCTGCACATTACCTTTGTAAACACGGCCTTCAATCTCAGTAAAAGGAACTATCAACGCGCCATATAAACATTCCCAGCTGCCGCCTCTATGCGGAAAAACCAGTTCATTAATCGCACCATGTACAGTGGGACGATGCGGCGGAGTATCATCCTTTCCCTGGGGATCTGCCCGGGGGTACATGAGACCGCTCGAAACAGGGTTCCCCGCAGGATCATGAATCCCCCTGTCGCTGGTCCGCCTGGGATCGTTAAACGAATGAACAAAATACAAATGCGGCTTAACTTGCTGCCAGGTTTTTTTGATTTGCCTGTTACTGGCATCCACACAGGCATTCGTGGTAATTGTTGGCGAAACAGCCGTAACCGGTGTGGTATTTAATAAAAAAATTGATACGCCAAAGCCAACGGCCAGAGCTGGCAGCATTAACCCGGAAATATGTCTTTTTTTCATAGGTCTCTCCTTTTTTTTTAAAGAATCAGGAATTTTACCAGTTCCGCTAAAAGAATACAACAATTAATCATGTTGAATACAAAAATTAACGTTCGCGGCGTGCCCATGTAATTAGCGCAACTCCCGGGGCCGCACCCAGCGCCCCAAAAAGTGAGCAGGCACTCATTTTTTTATCATTCCACTACAATTTTTCTTGACAACAATCCACTCTAAAGTAGAACTGCTCAGCAAAAAGACACAATGCAATAGAGTTTGCTAAAAAATCAAGACACGTAAAAATACAAACAGGGTAGTACAATGAGAAAAAGAACACTTTTAATGATATTAATGCTAATAAGTCTTTCAATCGTTTTTATAGACAAAGCTTTTGCCGCCCCCTTTAACAAGCGTAATTACCTCTCCGGAGGACGGGCAGCCATGCTTGGAGGTGCCTACACTGCCCTGTCGGAAGATATTTCCGGCGCTTTGTATAATCCCGCGGGAATTGTTTTCCTGGACAATTCGTCCCTGTCAATACAGGGTACCATATACTCATATGTGAAGAGTGATGAAACAACAACATATAAAATAAAAGATTCGGGTGGAAATATTGTTAGTGAACTTACGCAAGATATGAACATTGGAGATTTTGTTATTGTTCCCACTACCCTGGGATACAGCATCAGTTTCCCTCCCTATATTGGTTTGTCATTTTCGGTCTTCCAGCTCGACAGTACGGACTTCAATTCATATAATCCTTTTGAACTGACAATCAATTCCGTAGACATCAAGGGATATAAAAAACTGAAAATGGTAACAAAGGATTACCTGCTTGGGCCAACCATAGCCTTCAGCCCCGGCGCTAAAATTCCCTGGTCTATTGGGGTTTCCGCCTTTGTCTATTATTTCGACGGAGACTACGAGTTCCGGTACTTTTCACAGGTTCCTGCCACCAGTGAGGCCGAAGCCAATATCATTGATGCCACAGCTTCGAGCTTTGGGTTTATTCCTGTTGTGGGGATCAAAGGCTATATTACCGATGAACTCCAGGCCGGGGTCAGCTTCATGTTTGAAACTGTTCACCTCAGCGGCACTGGCCAGTGGACATACGAAAAGAACCTGGGGAACGGGAGCACCCCGGTTATCACATCGGGTTCCGATGAACCTGATTATCGCCTTCCCCATAAACTTGCCGTTGGCCTGGCATATGAGTCCCCGGGTTTTTTTACCGTTGCTGTTGACTGCAGCTATTATTTCAAGCTCGACTACATATCCAACGGAGAACTGCTCACTATTGGTACCGGCATAAACAGGCACAAAGAAAAAGGCCATTTTGATATCTCCGTTGGCGGCGAGTTATATGTTGCCCCGGGGTATGCCCTGCGCCTGGGGTTTTTCACCAACACCTCGGGAGCCGACATGGACGGTTATGAGAACCTGAAAGTAAACCAGGTTGGATTCGCGACAGGACTGGGCATTGTTTCGTCCAATGGATTATCTACCAACCTGGGTGTTATTGTTATGACCGGGGGATCTGATTATTCTATTGAAGACAGCAGCAAAATTACCGAGACTTCACTGGAGACCCTTTCCATTCAATTTATTTATTCCGCAACAGTAAACTTCTTGAAAGATGAAAATGAGTGCGATAAAGAATCATTATAAAAATCACATTCAGTAGTACGGCCTTGTGGGGCCGCACCCCTCGCAAGGGGCCGCACCCCTCGCAAGGGGCCGCACCCCTCGAAGATTTACTGGCACGAGGGGTGCATATTTGCACCTCCCCAGTAACACCTTCTGCAGACACTCATGACCTTCCTGAACAATGTCCTGCGATTGGATGACTTTTTGGGTAAGCTAATCGCGTCTCTATCATTTGTTGGTAAATCATCTCTCAATGCCTGTCTCATCCCATTAGCAGCATGGTCATAGAAAGCGCATTGGCATTTCTTTTTTGCATTAGCGGCATTTGGGGTGTCTTCCTTTGCATAACACCGGCACTCCGACACAAACGCGTATGTAAGCGACGCATGGGTGTAGTCATCCAATAGTCCGGTGTAAGCAGTTTTTTGCTGAACAGTGTATCGATCTTGCCCGCGAATATAGTTCTCCACCTCATTATAGCTATCAACATGCTCTCTGATAAGCCTGTTTTTCTTCTGGTACGGAAACTGGCTGTAGGTTTTTCTGCATGCAGTATCAAGCTTTGAATTTGTGTTGCCGTCTGCATCCGTCCACTTTGTATTCAGATCATCTATTTTCGGAAGTTTTTTTTGATCAAGTTTCCCAAGTTTTGATTGAGCATGGACCCTGATATCTCCGTCATACCAATCCGGCACGCCGGCAACTTCCCAGGCACAGTTATTTGGATTTTGAGGATCTGTCACCCAGATTTTCTTATACGGAGGATACCGCCAGACTATATTACCAAATCTCCTTGCTGTTGTATAGCGTGTATTGTCACCGCAATTATTACAGCGAGTAAAAAACCAGGGTCTGTTGTTAGCCGTATTATAGGTAGCAATTAAAGTCCGTTCTACTGCCTGCCGCAAAGACTCCTTGTTCCCCGCGGTATAACCGGGCACATTATTCCCGGCATTTGGCGCAGTACTATGGCAGCCCGGCACCCGGTGAAGCTGCCTGGTTTTTCCAGTGTTTGGATCGAGGTCGGCACAGGTACAAGTCCAATGCGGGAAATAATTAATTCTTGTTATGTTATTCGCTGCCGCAAGGCGATTGAAAGAATTTCTAAACCCGATCCTGTTTCCCTCTTTGCTGGTTAAAAAGGCCGTGGGAGGGGCTACCATAAGAATGTTTAATGGAACACCGACACGCGAGGGATCAGTAGTATTCCATAGCATCAGGTCCTGTTCATTGCCTTTGTAAACACGGCCCTCAATTTCAGTAAAGGGAACGATTAACGCGCCGTACAAACATTCCCAGGAGCCGCCTGAATGCGGAAACACCACTTCATTAAGTGTAGTGTGAAATGTGGCACGATGCGGCGGAGTCTCTCCCTTTCCCTGGGGATCTGCCTGAGGAAAGGTCAGATCGGTTAAAACAGGGTTTCCTGCGAAACCTGAAGTGAGGGTCCCACCATCACTACTCTGCCGGGTATCATTAAACGAATGAATAGCATACAGGTGTCCTTTGACTTCCACCCACTGTTTTGTGATTATCCTGTTATTGGCGTCCCTGCAGGCATTCATGGCAGCTGTTGGTGAAACAGCCGTGACCTGAGTGGTATTTAATAAAAAAATAGATACGCAAAAGCCAATGGCAAAAACCGGCAGCATTAAGCCGGAAATAGATTTTTTTTTCATAGATCTCTCCTTCTTGAAAATTAAATTGTAAAAAATCCCTTTTTATTTAAGCGAATTAGCGATCGTACCAAAAACAGAAAAATAGAGCAACTACTATTAATATTGGAATTAAAAAGAGCTTCGCCATGCTCTTTTTTAACAAACTCTACCAGAAAAGACGCTTTATTAACGCTTTTCCAGCTATAGGTATTTGCTTGTTATAAATATTACCGATCCGGGAAATACATTTTTTTATTGATTTAAGAACCTCTATTTCCATACTGTTCATATGAAGATCAAACACGTAATCGTAATTATATTCAGTATTACGACCCTGTGGGGTTGCGCCCATTCGCCCAAAACCAAAACCGCCCATCCCATGCAAGAAGGCTGGTTAGACGAAGACACCTACCGGATAATCACACGAGCAGAAACCACAAGAACCATTACGAACCCTGAAGTAAGAAAGTTGAGTTCTGAACGCGCAGCAATACTTAAAGCCCAATACCGGTTTCATGACATACGAAAGAACACAGGTCTCGATTTTTCAGACATATCATTAGATACGACAGGAATGTTAAACTTTAAGAGAGAAGCTGAAATGATGAAAGCTGCCGGGTTCAGGGGCTCTTAAGAAACTTCTTTTTAAATAGGGCCGGTTTCCGTGACGTTTTAATAAGCTGCCGGAACTACGGTTTCACTCCGCAGCTCCCGGGCCTTCTCAAGAAAGGTAGTAAATATTCTATTAAAATAAGCGTCCTCTTCCCGCAGCTTTTCCGGGTGAAACTGCACTCCAAAAATATACCTGTTTTCCAGGTTTTCGATCCCTTCGATTATACCGTCATTCGATCGTGCCGTAACTCTGAAACCCGGAGCCAGGTTCTTGACGGCCTGATGATGCGAGGAATTGACTTCTATTATTTCTTCCCCAACAATTTCATATAACAATGAACCTGTTTCAATACTAATATTGTGCTCACATGCTCCAACGGACTTCTTATGGATTATTTCCACCGGTCCCGCGTATTGAGACGGAATATCCTGGTAGAGTGAGCCGCCGTAAAATATATTTATCATCTGCTGGCCCCTGCATACTCCCAGAACGGGTAAATTATTATCTGCGGCATACCGCAAAATCTTGAATTCAAGGGTATCAAGCTTTTTGTCAAGAGTTCCCAGTTCCGGGTGTTCATCTTCTCCATAGAGCGCGGGGTTGATATCGTATCCCCCGGGAATAAGCACCGCGTGTAGAGACTCAAGCTTCTCATTGATATCACCCTCACTCTCATTCACGGACAGGGTAATAACCCGGGAACCGTTTTCCTCAATTGCCTTTCGATAATTTTTATTAAAATCGATACCGCCATACCCAAGAGTCGTCTGGACGGTCCCATAAGTGATCCCTATTTTAGTACCGTCGCCCACTGGTCCCTCATCACAGGCCGCGAGCAAAAACAGCAGGATAATAACAGGTACAATGATATAATTGTTAAACCGGGTTATTTTTTTAAACATACATTTCCCTCCAAATATAAGTTGATATTAGTTTTACAGAAGAAACACCATGAAAATATTAGCCCTGTAAAAGGTCAATATAAAAATATGGAGGTCAGGAGGGTCACGGCGCGCCGAGACCCTCCTTATTTTATTTGCAGACATCTTGCAGATTTTTTTTCCCCCCATAACACTTCTTACAGGTATCCATAACATCTTTAAACGTTGCCCTGCGGCCTTTGGTTCTCCAGCTTAAGCTCATTGCGGCCCTGGGTCCAGGCAGTTTATTTCGATCTTCCCGTTTCATCTCATCAGGGTGATTGTAGAATGCACACTTACAGTTTTGTTCCTTGTATTCGTCTTGATTAGGGTATGCTGCCGCGAAACACCTGCACTCTGAGACAAACGCGTATTCCAGCGTCGCCAGGGAGTATCTATCCAGCAACTGCGAGTAAGCGTTTTTCTGTTCAGCAGTATATCGGTCTTGACTGTTAATATATTGCTTCACCTTTTGGTAAGCATAAATATGTGTCTTGACAGGTTTGTTTGAACTATCGGTCTCAGTGAATTTATATTTACTATAGGCTTCCTTGCACACTTCATCCTGCAGGGTTTTTCGGATTTGTTTGTTCGGGTTGTCAGTTTGGGCCTGGGCAAGTTTGCGACCGACCAATTCTTCCTTTAAAGTACTAATATTCGGAAGTTTCACTTGATCAACTTTGCCAAGTTCCGATTGAGAATGGACCCTGATATCGGCATCATACCAGTCCGGCAGGTTCGTAACTTCCCAGGCACAGTCATGATCCGGGTCTTTTACCCAGAGCTTCTTATACGGAGGGTACTCCCAGACATAGTGAGGTTCCCTGGTAAACCTGGCTTCTCTGTTGTAGTCTGTATTGTCACCGCAATTAACACAGCGGGTAATGAACCAGGGCTTGTTAGCTGCGGTAGTATACTTTCCTATTAATTCTTCCTCTATGACCTGTCGCAAAAGCTTCTTAGTCCCCGCAGCATAACCCCGTATACCAGCTCCATCAGTTGGTCTGGTTCCTTTGCAGCCAGGAGCCATATTGTGCAAGCGTCCCTCACAAATACACTTCCATTCCGGGAAGTACTGTATTGCTGTAACGTTACTCTCCCCGCTCAGCCTGGTGTAAGTCGCTCTATATCCTTTGCTGCTCCTAAATCTCATTTTTAAATACTCTGTTTTCGCGTCAATCAGGAGCAGCTGATATGGATTAGCAGTATAATTACGGTTCGGGTCATCAGTATTCCACAACATCAAATCCTGTTCATTCCCCTTCCAGATGCGGGACTCAATCTGGTTGAAGGGAACAATTAGTGCGCTTAAGTCACATTCCCAGGAGCCATTTTCGTGCGGAAAAACCATTTCATTAATACTACCATGTACTGTTGGACGACGAGGCGCACGAAGCTCCACCCCCTGGCGTTTCGGCTCAGGGTACGTTAGTTTCTCATTAACGGGAGTTCCGGAAGCTGCATCTCGATCGCGTTGGTTAAAAACATGAATAAAATACAAATGGGGCTTAACCTGGTCCCATGTTTTTGTGACCTTGTTTCCACTGCTGTCCCTACAGGCATTCATGGTAATTGTTGGTGAAACTGCCGTGACCAGTGCGGTATTAAAAAAAAAATAGAACGAATAAAACCGGAGAGAAATGCTTAAATTTAGCGAACTGTTGTTATCTTGGGCTGGAAACAGACGAAAGGGTGAAGAAGGGAGCGAGTGAAGCTGTTAACAAGTATGGTATGCTTATGTCAAACTCACGGTCATTCTTTTCATCTTCCCTTTACCGGGAACTCGAAGAGCTCATAGCCGGCATTATGCCCGGATACCAGGTTATATCACCAACAACAACGCTCAGTCATTGTGCCAATTTACCGGCGTTGATTAGCAAAGATGATGTAATTATTATTGATATGCATGCTCACAACAGTATACAAATGGCAGCAAAGCTATGCATGGCTAACGGAACAGAGGTGGTATACCTCCGGGAACACAATGACATGAAAAAGCTGGAGGAAATTGTAAACCTGCCTCAGTATACCGGTAAAAGAACCTGGTTCCTTGGTGACGGCATCTATAGCATGCAAGGGGAATTTTTGGATCTTGAAAACCTGAAAAAAGTGCTGGATCGCAACCCTGCTCTATACGCTTATATTGATGACGCGCACGGGTTTGGCTGGACCGGAAAGAAGGGAGCCGGGTATGTCCTTGGGGACGGCACGATCCATTCACGGATAATTACTACCGTATCAATGTGTAAGTCTTTTGGCGTGTTTGGAGGCATCACGGTGTTTCCAAATGAAGAGTTAAGTACGCGTATGAGCTACGCGGGACAAACTCAAATCTTCTCCGCTCCCCTGCCCTCACCTGTCCTTGGCGCTGCTATTGCTTCAGCTAAAATTCATCTCTCAGGTGAGCTTGAGATATATCAAAATGAATTAAATGACAAAATCGAATTTTTCAAGAAGCGCTGCCTGGAAGCGTCTATTCCTTTAACGACCCGTTCACATACTCCCATAAAGTTCATTGAAATTGGAAACAGCGAAGAGACATATGCCGTAACTTCCAGGCTCTTCAACCAGGGAATATACTGTTCTACTGCGGCATACCCGAGCATGCCGAAAAATGCAGGTGGAATACGGATCAGTATTACCAGGCACCTGGAATATGATGATATAGACTTTTTAATTGAACACCTGGCGCAAGTGCTTTGAAACTTGCCGGGTTTCACCGTTCCTGCCGGTATTCCCGGGGATGCGCCCCCTGCGAGGGGTGCGACCCCTGCGAGGGGTGCGACCCCTGCGAGGGGTGCGACCCCTGCGAGGGGTGCGACCCCTGCGAGGGGTGCGACCCTGCGAGGGGATCTTACCCGGAACCTGTACAGAAACAGACCCCCGGTTCAACCGCAGTTCCTTCCATATTATTTCCCGGGCCACCCGGTGTCTGAGCGGAGCCGAAGACCCGGATCTGAAACAACTTCCCGCTTCAACTCTTTATAAAACGCTCTATTCAATCGTACCCGGTCCTTCATCTTCTCGGAAATAACTATCGCCCTTTTTGGGCAATGATGGGCGCACCGTAAACAGAGCTCGCAATTTGAAGGGCTAAATCCCGGGCAGTTTTCACCGGCGCTCCAGGAGCCCCGCTCGCAGGAGTCAACACAGTGGCCGCAGTTTGTACAGCGCTCTTTAATAATATGGAGCTTGTTTTTATAGGCGTCATAGGACCGTTCCCCAAAAAACTTAAAAATATTGTTAATGGGAACATACCATTTATACCAGGGCATGGAGACGCTCATTTTAGACGAATGTAAACTGTGGTCAATAACCGCAACAGCGGAATTGATTCTTTTTTTAGTAGAACGCTGATATTTAAGCATGTACGATAAAGAGGCCGATAAGGCCCGTGAAACCGATTCGGGAAAAAGCAGAACTCCGTCACTGGCAGGACCAACAATGGTTGCGGAACCAACAGGAACAATATTTTTTTTATAGAGCTTTTGCGCCGCCATTCGCAAGGCATTCCCCCGGTATAAACCGCATGTGGCGAAAATAAACGATTTAACAGGTTTCTCAAGAACAGGCGCTTTTTCAATAAAATCAATCATTGATTGAGACGGTTCACAATGATATGTTGGGAATCCTAACAAAACAAGGTCGGCATTCTTTAATTTATCATAATTAAAATCAATACTTACTTCCATAATATCTACTATATAATCAGCCGAAAGTTTTTCATAAAACACTTCACTAATTGTTTTTGTACTCCCGGAACCGGAATGGTAGATAATGAGTATGCTTTTATTTTCGCTTAAATCTTTCATTGAATCTCCCCTTTTCTTTAATTACTGATAACTATAATATAGTCTTATTTTAATTGGGAATCTTATCAGAATTTCGAATTTCGAAGAAATGGGCAGTATTTTAGATTTCCCGGCGGTATTCCCGGGGCGATTTTCCAAGAGTCTTTTTAAAAACGCGGTTAAACGTAGACAGGCTTTCAAACCCAACAGAGAGAGCCGCTTCAATAACCTGGATATCGGCATCCTGCAATCTTTTAGCGGCCTCTTCAATACGAAGACCGTTAATATACTCATTGATCTTTTTACCGGTATAGGCGTTAAAAAGGCTGCTCAAATAATTAGGATTGATATCCACAGCTGCCGCGAGTCCTTCCCGGGAGATATCCGAAGTATAATTTTCATTGATAAACGCAAGAACCCGTTCGAGCTTTTTCTCATTTGTATCCGTTATGGAAACGTCACTTTTCTTTTCCGGGTTCTCCTTCAACTTTTCATAGATGCGGTCCAGTTCCAGGAGCCGCTTCCAGAAATCTCTAAACCCAAGAAAGGCAAGTACGGGAAGCAGCAGTATTGTATAATACGCCGGTACAAGAAAAGAACAGGCGCTTCCGCTTATATACAGCCAGGTATCAAAACAGGCAAGGAGCGCAGAGAGTATAACGATACTATTTATCGTGTAGAATTTAAAAGAATCGGGTTTAATACGGTTTAATTTTTGTATCATATGAAGAAAGTATACAATAAAAATAATTTCCGAAACCAGGGCCAGAGACGGCGCAAAGAGAAATGATGAGATAAGGTTTTCCCGGAATAGAATTACCGGAAAAAGAACCGCCAGAGAAACAATAACCGCTTTGTTTTGTTGATTAAACCAGACCCTGTATAAAGACTGGATCAGCAGTATTAACGATATTTTTAGCATGGGAGAAAGCGCCCAGTGAATTGAAATTATTGAACCAATATCAAGCAATTTAAAAGGAGAAAAAAGGATAAAAAGATAAACAAGGTATACCGCGAAAAGAAGCGCCGCGCTGAAAAATATTTTTTCTTTTGGATAAAAAAACATAAATAAAATGAGAAACGCCAGCACTGCTGCCAGAAGATATATTATTCCCGCAGGAATTTTTTCATATAATAAGCGGTATAAAAAATCTGCTTTTTTAAATTCATCTTTTGCTAAGATCCGTACGGGATTTAAAAGACCGCCGTATTCATTACCGTAAACTCCAAGACGGATATCAATACTATTTTCCCCTTTTTTAAGAACTCCGCCATGAATTCTATAGTTTCGTATTGCGTGAATACTGCCGATCTCTTCCGGAGAATTCCAGTCAATAAGCTGCCCGTTAATATAGACGCGGTCACTATGATAGATCCTGCCAGCACACAGCCCATAATATACTGATGGATTTTCAATATAAAATTTCCCCTGCAGCCGGACAACGGAAAATTCATGAGGTGAGGCTCCCGGCACCCGGAAGGTCGCTGGAACGGTGAGCTCTTTCCAGGTGTTATTCTCAAAAATCATCCAGTCCCGGACAGAGAGACCGCTCTGTGCTCCACTGCACGATGAAATTGTTAAAAAAATACCAAGTAGAGCAAAAAAAATAAAATTCCGTTTATGTTTTATCATAACTTTTATAGCATAAAAACAACATCATGAAAAGCGCAAGGACTTTTTAAATCTCATACACGCGTACCCCGGAATTATCCCTTGACAGAACATGCCATGAAGTATTTTTGTTCCCTAAGAGGAAAACAACGATGAAGAAAACAGCTACGTATAAAAAAATATCAGCGAGTTTGTTAGTATATAGCATGTTAATACTATCGCCCATGTTGATATCTTGCGGCACGAATGAAAAACCGAAAGTTGATACATATCAATTAAACAAGATCAAGGTGGAAAAAGTCCTTGTGGAGGATACGAACTGTTATCTTGTGGGGGATGACAACTTCGTAGCCGTAATAGATCCCGGCTTTGAAGCAGGAAAAATCATAAAAGCCATTGGAAAAAGAAAAGTTAAGTATATCTTAATCACCCATTCTCATTATGATCATATCTCAGCGTTAGAGGGTCTTGCAGCAAAGTATCCCCGGGTGCCGATCGGCATCCATTTTGCGGAATTAAATGATGTGCAAGATACAAATCTTGATAAATTCCTGGCATTCGTTTTGGGTTATAAACTTGAAAAAAAACTTGTTTTCCCGGTCCTTGATACCATGAAGCTGCCTTTTGGCGGAAAGACCATACAGGTAATTCATACTCCGGGCCATTCTCCGGGAAGTTCATGCTTTCTGATTGAAGAGTATCTTTTTAGCGGAGATACTCTTTTTAACCTGGCAATAGGAAGAACCGATTTCCCCGGTGGAAACAGAAAAAGCATTTTACACAACATAGAAACAAAGCTTTTTAAACTTGACGAAAAAACAAAAGTATATCCGGGTCACAGTAAAGAAACCACAATCGGTTATGAAAAAAAGAATAACCCGTTTTTTTTTGAACCCCCTGATAGATTCTTTTTATAAAAAATTAAAAAGAAAACGCACTCCTGCCGTAAACTCCGTTCTGCCGGTAAAAAAGAAGTTGCCGCCTATGGTAAATCTGAGCAGATGATTATAATGAAGCCCATCAATTGGGGCAATAACGCTTAATCCCGCCGTAAGGCCCGGGCGGTGCATGGTATCATAATAATCATGTACATATCCGGCGTTAACACCAACGTAAAGAAGATAAAAATCAGCATAAATCCTGGAACGAAGAATCCCGTTATTAGGCATATATCCAATATCCAGAACGCCTGTTAGACCGATCCAACTCACACTGCCAACCGCTGCGGTTCCATAGAGAGTCGCGTCATGCTTCTTTTCTCCGCTTATGTTATCTTCATTTACCAGGTTATAGTCTGCCCCGAGACCAAGGCATAGAAGTCCCTGGGTGTTATACATGCCCCCATGGAGCCGGTTTGTTGCTGCCGGGATGCAGATAATTGAAAAAAGAATTACTATAGTGAACTTTTTTATTTTCATACCGGACTCCCGGCCTCAAACGTATCATACAATCCCGGTTAAATCAACTGCTTTATTAGATCATTCCCATCTCTCTTCCGACCTTTTCAAATTTTTCAAGAATCGTATTAAGATGATGGTCTTCAAGAGTTGACATAAAACTTAACCGCAATAATCCCGAATCCTTTGGTACAGCCGGATATATAACGGGGTTAACAAAAACACCCTGCTCCATAAGAGATTTCCAGAAAAGAAACGTTTTCTCATCTTCACCGATCATGAGCGGAATAATGGGAACCTGCCCGTCAAGGACGTTAAATCCAAGACCACGGAGCCCTGTTCTTATTTTATGCTGAATGGCAAACAACCGTTCCATCCTATTGGGCTCGGACTCCATAATCTCAATCGCCTTTAAGGCTGAGGCAACTTGTGAAGGCGGCATACTGGCACTATACATAAAGGCCGGGGAATTATATTTGGTGTATTCAATTACGTCTTTGGATGCCGCAATATAACCGCCTTGTGACGCGCAGCTTTTACTAAAAGTTCCCATAATAATATCAACGTCATCATCGAGCCCAAAATGATTGGCAGTTCCTCTGCCGCATTCTCCGAGGACCCCAAGCCCATGGGCATCATCAAGCAGTAAACGGGCATTGTACTTTTTAGTTACTTGCACCAGGCCCGGGAGGTCGACGATGTCTCCGGACATACTAAAGACACCATCAAACACCACTAACTTTCCGGAATCTTCAGGTAAACTCTCCAGAACTCTCTCTAAATCGGCCATGTCATTATGTTTATATACCAGGGTTTTGTCTTTCCCCATACGCCCTTTAACAATCATTGCTCCCTGAATAATACTGGCGTGATTTTCTTCGTCCGAGATAATGTAATCGTTCTCTGAGATCAGGGGCACAATACAGCCCTGGTTTGTTTGAAAACCGGTACTAAACAGCAGGGCTGCTTCCTTGCCCGTGAATTGGGCGAGTTTTTTTTCTAATTCCAGGTGGATATCATAGGTACCATTCAAAAACCGTGACCCGGAACAGCCGGTACCATACTTTTCTATGGCGTTTATAGCAGCTTCTTTTATCCTGGGATCAATGCTCAATCCCAAATAATTGTTGGAGCCAATCATGATGACTTCTTTTCCTTCCATTTCAACAATTGGCCCGCTATTCATGCTAATGGGCTGAAAAAAGGGAGACAATCCCATTTCTTCAAGAAATTTTGAAAATACATAATTATCACTTTTATCGAATAAATCCGTCTTTTTAATTCTCACATTCATCTAAAAAATCCTTTAAGTTTATTTTTTTGCCCCGGATTTTACCGGGTATGTTTTTAATAATATATATATTTTTTCCCCTAACAGCAACCCCGGAAGAATGAACGCTAACTGTAGAGCAATGAACAACAGTAAAAATGAGAAAAAAAAATAATCTTGCAAATTGAATACTTTTTTATTATAATAATCGCATGAAAAACTATCAAAATCCGGATAAAATCTATGAAGGGGACCAATCTCTTGTATACCGGGCGTTTGAAGCAAAAAACAGACGACCCGTAATCCTGAAACAACTCAACAAACAAGCCCCTACTCCGGAAGAAATTTCTAATTTTAACCGGGAATATAAGCTTACCGGTATGTTCACCAACGACGATGAAGGAGTCATCCGGGTATATGAAATATCAAAAATCGATTATTTTCCCACAATCATCATGGAGGATATTGGCGGCTGCTCCCTTGCCGATATACTCACCTCAAAGAAGCTTCGTCCCGATGAATTCTTAGGACTTGCAATACGTATTACCGAAATAATCGGAAATATTCACAAACACAATATCATTCATAAAGATATCAATCCCTCGAATATCATCTGGAATGTTGAAAAAAATATTCTCAGAATTATCGATTTCGGCATTGCTACGGAACTCCCCCGTGAAATTACTTCAGTAAAGAACCCGAATGTTCTGGTAGGCACTATCGCGTTTATCTCACCTGAACAGACAGGCCGCATGAACCGGGCATTGGACTATCGCACTGACTTTTATTCTCTTGGAATTACCTTCTATTGGATGATAACCGGACGCCTGCCCTTTGAATCAAAAGATTTGCTAAAACTGGTGCACAGTCACATTGCCATGCTGCCGGTTTCTCCCCACAAGATCGACAAAAACATACCAGGGGCAGTCTCCGCGATTGTGATGAAACTCATGGCAAAAAACGCCGAAGACCGTTATTTAAGCGCTCACGGCCTCAAAGCCGACCTGGAACGCTGTCGGCAGGAATTACAGTCCGCGGGGACCATTAACACGTTCGAATTAGGCGCGCACGATGTATCCGATAAATTTCAGATCCCCCAGAAATTATATGGCCGGGAACAGGAGATCCGCGCGCTCATGTCCGCGTTTGAACGGGTGAGCGAGGCGGATACCGAACTGATGCTTGTCTCAGGATTTTCCGGGATTGGAAAATCCGTTTTAATCAACGAGATACAAAAACCCATTGTTAAACACAGCGGGTATTTTATCTCGGGAAAATTCGAAAGACTCAAAAAGGATGTGCCCTACAGCGCGATTCTTGAGGCATTTACCGGGTTTGCCAGGCAAATTCTTGCTGAAGGAAACGCTAAAATTAACCAGTGGAAAGAAAAAATTCTGGCGGTACTGGGACCAAACGGTAAAATTGTAACTGATATTATCCCCTTATTTGAGTTGATTCTCGGCAAGCAGCAGCCGGTTCCAACTCTGGAGCCCGTTGAATCTCAAAACAGGTTTAACCTGGTATTACAAGAGTTCATAAAAATTTTACCTGCCAGAGAACACCCCGTAGTAATTTTTCTGGACGATCTGCAATGGGCCGATTTAGCCAGCTTGCATTTATTAAAATTGTTTACAACCAATTCCGATATAAAGCATTTATTTATAATCGGCGCCTACCGCCATAATGAAACTCCCGAATCTCATCCACTCATACTAACGCTGGATGAGATTAAAAAAAACAACGGCATCGTGAATACTATATTTTTACAGCCCCTCATTATACCCGATGTCAACCTGCTCCTTGGTGATACTCTGAAAATCCCCGCTGAAGAGACAATACCGCTTGCCGGGATTCTTATTCAAAAAACCGGGGGCAATCCTTTTTTCATAGTTGAGTTTTTAAAAGCGCTCTACAAAGAAAGCCTTATTGATTTTTCCTTTAAAAACGGCTGGTCATGGAATAAAACAGCTGTTGAAGATATGCAGGCCACCGACAATGTTATGGAGCTTATGGCAGAAGAAATTAGCGCTTTTTCAGAGAACGCGCAGGAAGTGTTAAAACTGGGAGCCTGTATCGGCAGCAATTTCAATTTTACGGACATGACAAGGGTATACAAAAAACCGGAAGAAGAAATTCACGCGGCATTGAAAGAAGTTTTAAAGGCGGGAATGCTGAATATAATTGATGACAGTTACCGGTTCAATCACGACCGTGTACAGGAGGCCGCGTATTCACTCATTCCCAATGAAGAAAAAAAACAGCTGCACTACCGTATTGGAAACCTGGAGTTACAGAATACGAAAAATGAAAACCTGCCGGATAAAATATTTTATATAGTAAATCAATTAAACGCGGGGGGAGACCTGGTTACGGAAGAACCGGAACGGCGTACCCTGGCAGATCTGAACCTTATGGCCGGGAAAAAAGCTCTTGCCTCAAACGCATATGAATCGGCCTTAAATTATCTTAAGGCGGGGATAGAGCTTCTTCCGAAAAACTGCTGGCAGAAAAACTATGATTTTACTCTTGAATTATACCGGGAAGCGACAGCCGCGGCAGGGCTCAGTGCTGAGTATGAGACAATGGATTCATTGGCGGAGGAAGTTATTCAAAACGCGAAAACTATTCCGGATACAATAAAAGTTTATAAGGCAAAAATATTCGCCGGCACGGCACAGACTCAACTTCCGGAAGCGATACGGACTGGTCTGACTGTTCTCAGGAAACTTGGAACCAGGCTGCCGGAGAAACCGGGTAAACTCCGGGTTGCATATGAATTTCTGTTATTGAAGATATCCCTGAGAGGGAAACCCGTTAAGAACCTGATCAATCTTCCGGAGGTAAAAGACTCCCGGATACTTGCTGTTATGCAGCTGCTCTCCGGTATAACTACTCCGGCTTATTTTGCCGCTCCGGAACTTTTTATCCTTATCGCCTTCAAATCAATCAAATTATCAGTCAAGTACGGCAATAACATCTATGTGCCTTATTCCTATGTTGTGTTTGGAATGATTCATTGCGGTCTTCTTGGAGCTTTTGACACCGGGTATGAGTATGGAAAATTTGCTCTAAAACTTATTGAAAAGTTCAACATACGGGAAACGAAAGCAAAGGTCTGGTTAATGGCATGGTATTGCATATATTATTGGAAAAGGCCCCTGCGAGATTCAATTAATCCATTACTGGAGGCATATAAGACAGCAGTGGAAACAGGTGATCTGGAAGTCGCGGCAGTAACGGCTGCCGGTTATAATCATTATTTATTAAATGCCGGTGTAGAGCTGACTGAAGTTGAAAAAGAGACGGCAACATATATTGAAACAATACGAAAACTCAACCAGGATATGATCCTGAACTATCAACTAATGATTCATCAAACAGTTCTAAATCTCAGGGGCAAGTCTCTCGATCCATGTAAATTAGTTGGTTCTGCGTATAATGAAAACGAAATGCACCCCGAATTAAAAAAATCAGAAGACAATGGCGCATTCTTTCTTATCTATTTTTATTTATTAATCCTTAATTATCTTTTTGAAAATTATATGGAAGCGCTCAAAAACGCGGAATCGGTCAAGCCGTTTATTGTCCTGCATATCTCACATCCGAATTTACCATTTATTAATTTCTATGATTCTTTAACACGACTCGCTCTAAAAAAAGATCTAAAAAAGAGTCTAAAACAAGTAAAGCGAAACCAGAAAAAAATGAAAAAATGGGCCGCTTTTACTCCCATGAATTATAGCAATAAATACCACCTGGTGGAAGCGGAACTCGCCCGCGTTCAGGGTCTGGAACTAAAAGCCGAAAAGCACTATGCCCTGGCTGTGGAACTTTCACGCGAAAATAAATTTCTCCAGGAAGAAGCCCTCTCCCTGGAACTAACGGCTAAATTCCGGCTTGAACAGAATGATAAAAAAAGCGCCGCTTCATTCATGAAAGAAGCACACAACACATATCGCAGGTGGGGCGCTATCGCTAAAGTCAAACAACTTGAAGAAAAATACGAATGCTTGCTTTAGGAAAAACATAAAAAAATCATCTTGCAAGTTAAATATTTTTTTGCTATTATACGCACATGAAAGGCTATCAAAATCCTGAAAAGATCTATGAAAGCGCCCAGTCCCTTGTATTCCGCGCTATTAAAGAACAAAATAATCAGCCCGTAATTCTGAAAATTCTCAATAACAACTCCCCTGCCCCTGAAGAAATTTTAGAATTTAACCGGGAATATGAACTTACCGCCATGTTCACAAACAGGGGGTCCGCCCCCTCCGAAGGAGTCATCGGGGTATATGAAATATCCAAAATCGAGAATTCACCGGTTATTGTCATGGAGGATATTGGAGCCAGGTCCCTTGCTGAGATACTCAAATCAATGAAGCTCTACCCGGATAAATTTTTAGATTTAGCCGTGCGTATTGCCAAAATAATCGGAAATATTCACAAGCGTAATATCATTCATAAGGATATCAATCCTTCAAATATCATCTGGAATATTGAAAAAGATATCCTCAGGATTATTGATTTCGGCATTGCAACGGAACTGCCCCGTGAAATCACCTCAGTAAAAAACCCAAATGTTCTGGTGGGTACTATTGCGTATATATCCCCTGAACAGACAGGCCGCATGAACCGTTCACTCGATTATCGCACGGACTTTTATTCCCTTGGCGTGACCTTCTATTGGATGTTAAGCGGGCGCCTCCCTTTTGAATCACACGACCTGTTAGAGCTGGTGCATAGTCACATTGCAGTAATGCCGGTCTCTCCTCATGAAATTGACGAAAAAATACCGGAACCAATATCAAAGATTATTATGAAACTTATGACCAAAAACGCCGAGGACCGCTATTTAAGCGCTCACGGTCTCAAAGCCGACCTGGAACGCTGCAAGAAGGAATTGCGGGACACCGGGGCAATCTCCCCTTTCGAATTGGCCACGCACGATGTATCCGATAAATTTCAAATACCACAAAAATTATACGGCCGGAAACAGGAAATCAGCACACTGATGTCGGCGTTTGAACGGGTAAATAAAGGGGGCACGGAACTCATGCTTGTTTCCGGTTTTTCCGGAATTGGCAAATCCGTTTTAATCAATGAGATACAGAAGCCCATTGTTAAACACAGCGGGTATTTTATTTCGGGAAAATTCGAGAGACTCAAGAAAGATGTGCCCTACAGCGCGATAATTCAGGCGTTTACCGGTCTTGCGAAACAGGTCCTTTCCGAAGGGGAAGATAACATTACCGAATGGAAAAAAAGGATCGTGTCGGCGCTGGGGCCAAACGGTAAAATTGTAACAGGTATTATCCCTTTAATTGAAGTAATTATCGGCAAACAGTCTGAAGTACCAACACTGGGGCCGGTTGAATCTCAAAACAGGTTTAACCTGGTATTTCAGGAATTCATAAAAATTCTCGCGAATAAAGAACACCCGCTGGTTCTGTTCCTGGACGATCTGCAATGGGCCGATTTAGCCAGCTTGCATTTATTAAAATTGTTTACGAGCGATCCCGATATACACCATTTATTTATTATCGGCGCCTACCGTCACAATGAGACCCCGCATTCTCATCCGCTCACCCTGGCGCTGAAGGAAATAAAAAAAACCGGGGCCGTAGTAAATACCATATCTCTACAGCCGCTGAACGCGGAACACATCGGTCAATTACTTGCCGATACGCTGAATCATCCCACTGAGGAGACGAAATCTCCGGCCGAGCTTCTGATCCGGAAAACAGGAGGAAACCCGTTTTTTGTAAATAAATTATTGCAATCCCTTTACAAAGAATGTCTCATTGATTTTTCCTTTGAGCACGGCTGGTTATGGCAGCAAACAGGAATTGAAAAGATGCCGGCGACCGACACGGTAGTGGATCTTATGGCGGAAGAAATCACCGGCTTCTCTGAGAACGCGCAGGAAATGCTGAAGCTGGGAGCCTGCATCGGCAACTCTTTTACTCTTTCCATCATGTTGGCGGTATGCGAAAAACCGGAATACGATATTCTCTCGGCATTGAACGAAATTTTGCAGGATGGCATACTCAATATAATCGATGATATTTATACTTTCAGTCATGACCGCGTACAAGAGGCCGCGTATTCACTCATTCCCGATGAAGAAAAGAGACAGCTGCACTATCGCATTGGGAACCTGGAGCTAATGAATAGGTCTACAGAGGAGCTGCCGGAAAATATATTTTATATTGTTAATCAATTAAACGCGGGGGCAGACCTGGTCGCTGAAGAGTTTGAAAAATTCAACCTGGCCGGATTAAACCTTATGGCCGGGGAAAAAGCTCTTGCTTCGAACGCGTACGCCTCCGCGTTAAATTATTTAAAAGCGGGAATAGATCTTCTTTCGAGAAACTCCTGGCAGAAAAACTACGCGATCACTCTTGAATTATACCGGGAAGCGGCTGCTGCGGCCCAGCTGAGCGCTGATTATGAAACCATGGAAAAACTGGCTCAAGAGATTGTTCAAAACGCGCGGTCAATACTGGATACAATAAAAGTTCATGAAACCAGAATTTTTGCCAGCATCGCCCGGTATCAAGCTCCGGAAGGGATACGAATTGGTCTGGATGTTCTTAAAAAACTGGGTCACCGGCTGCCGGAAAAACCGGGCACAATACGGATTATTTACGAACTCCTGTCGTTAAAACTATCGTTATTTGGTAAACCGGTTAAGAACCTGGTTAACCTTCCGGAAATGAAAGATCCCCATAAACTTGCTGTTATGCAAATATTAACGGGGATAGGGTCAGCTGCTTATTATACCACTCCCGAACTTCTTCCCCTTGTAATTATTAATTCAGTCCGGTTATCGGTCAAATACGGCAACTGCGATTATTCGCCGTATTCCTACGCGGGGTATGGTATGATCCATTGCGGTGTTCTCGGTGATTCGAGCACCGGGTATGAGTACGGCGAACTGGCGCTGAATCTTGTTGAAAAATTTAATATCGTGAAAACCAGGTCACGAGTATGGCTGGTCGTTCGGTATTTTATCAATCACTGGAAAAAACCGCTGACGGATTCCGTACACCCCTTACTCGAAGCGTATACCACAGGACTGGAAACCGGTGACCTGGAATTCGCAGCGTTATCCGCTAACGCGTATTGCTGCAATTTACTTTTTTCCGGTATGGAATTGACGGAACTTGAAAAAGAAAAAGCGAAATATATCCGCATAATTAGAAAACTCAACCAGGATACGATACTTAATTTTCAACTCATGACTCATCAAACCGTTTTAAATCTTCGGGGAATGTCAAATAATCCATGCGAATTAATCGGATCATCATATGATGAAAAAAAGATGCTGCCTGAATTTATAAAAACAAAAAACGGAAACGCGCTTGCCAATATATATTTTTATTTGCTGCAATTAAATTATATTTTTGAAAACAATACAAAAGCGCTCAACTATGCAGAGCTGGTACAACCATACACCGACGAGCAAATATCGAACCCCATTGTACCAATTATTTATTTCTATGACTCACTGACGCGGCTCGCGCAAAAAAAAGATTCTAAAAAACACTTGAAAAAAGCCGGGAAAAACCAGAAGAAAATGAAAAAATGGGCCTTTCATGCCCCCATGAATTACCGCCACAAATACCATCTCGTGGAAGCGGAAATTGCCCGCGTCCGGGGACAGAAACTAAAAGCCCTGGATCTCTATAACCGTGCCGTAACACTGGCCCATGAAAATAAATTTATCCAGGATGAAGCCCTTGCGCTGGAACTAACCGCGAAATTCCGGTTTGAACTAAACGATGAGGGGCTTGCCGCATATTACATACAAAAAGCGCGTCACGCATATCAGCTATGGGGCGCGGCCGCCAAAGTAGCGCACATTGAAAAAAAATACAGGTCCTCCCTTGCTGATAATTAGAAAAAGCGGCGGAAGAGTAATTAACGATTTTTTTGAACCAAACCTGGAAGATGCCGCTCTTAAACTGAACTCCGGTGATACACTCGTGCTCTATACCGACGGGATCTCTGAAGCCCAAAAACAACCAGCCAGTAAAGGCGTTGCACTGCAGCGTCTCTCAGAACCAAACCCTTGCCGGAGCATCTTCGGAAACAGACCCCGGTATCGACACAGTTTCTTCCGTATTTTTCCCGACCATCCGGTGTCTGAGCGGAGCCGAAGACCCGGAGCATGACTCCCTCAGAGTTTAGCTGCGTCCAACCGTCCGGTTTGTATAAAACAAATTACCATCCTTGAATATCTTCACTTAATACTTGACAACGACACCTAACATCCGCTTATGTTCATACATCATTAAAAAAAATTGGAGGATAATCCAACATATGAAACGATTATTATTTTTCACAAAAATTTTATTGGTATTAATACTGCCAATACTTACCATCAGCACAATGGGCTGCGATAGCTCGGATGACAGAATTAAATATTCCCGCCAGTTAGGAACAGCGGCTGAAGATTGGGGCACGGGAATTGCTATGGACAATAATGGAAATCTGTACATAACCGGCAGAACCAGCGGCAGTCTCGACGGCAATACAAACGCCAACGAAGGAAGCAGCGATATATTCCTGGTAAAATATAACGCGGCCGGAGAAAAAGAATGGACCCGCCAGATCGGGAACGAAAGCTATGACATGGCCTGGGATGTAGCTGCCGATAACATTGGAAATGTTTATATCATCGGTGAAACCCGTATCTCTTTTGACGGGAACGTCCACAATGGCGGATTTGATATGGTTGTTATAAAATATAATTCTTCCGGGGAAAAACTCTGGAGCCGCCAGTTCGGTTCCCTGCAAACCGATATCGGTAATGGTATTACTGTTGATACTGAAAACAATGTATATATCACCGGGTATACCTATGGCGATCTTAACGGAAACAGTAAGAGCCACGACAGCGATATTTTTCTTATTAAACTAAGCCCCTCAGGAGATACGCTCTGGATAACCCAGGTAGATTCCGATGAAGGAAGACAAACCGAAAAAGCTTCTTCTGTTGCCGCCGATACTTCAGGGAACGTTTACGTGGCAGGATATACGCAGGGAGGAGTTGGCGGAAACACGAACGCCGGCGGGTTCGACATGGTACTGGTTAAATACAGTTCATCGGGTGAAAGAATATGGACACAGCAGTTTGGAACCTCCGCTTCCGACTTTGCTGAGGGAATAACAACCGACAGCGCCGGAAATATCTACGTTACCGGAAGTACCGAAGGCGGTATGGACGGCAATAGGAATAAAGGTTTTTCCGACATATGCCTGGTGAAATTTAATCCCGACGGAACAAAAGTATGGACACAGCAAATGGGTTCATTTCTCTGGGATGACGGCCGGGATGTTGCTGTTGGTCCCAATGGCAACATCTATGTTGGCGGCTACGCAGCCGGTTCCATTGACGGAAACTCTTCAATCGGGAAAGACGATATTTTTGTGGCGGAATTCTCCCCTGCCGGAGAAAAAATAGAATCCGCCCTTCTGGGAACCAAATCAAATGATCACGGTGACGGAATTGTTCTGGATAGCAGCGGGAACATTTATATCGGCGGGTTTACCGAAGGCAGTCTTTACGGCAATACCAATAGTGGAGCGCGCGACCTTTTCATTATGAAACTGAGCAACTAATGGCAAAAAAATAATCTTGCAAATAAAATAGTATTGTGATAGCCTTCAGGTTTAATGCTTAAAATAAGGCAACCTATATGCAAAAACTTGAAGGCTATACAAATATTGATAAAATATATGAAAGTACCTGCTCCCTGGTATTCCGCGCGTTTGAAGAGAAAAATAAACGCCCCGTAGTCCTGAAAGTATTTAATAATAAATACCCCGCCCCTGAAGAGATTGCCAGGTTTAACAAGGAGTATGAAATAACCGGCAGGTTTTCGGAAATGGGAGTCATCCGGGTATATGAAATATCAAAAATAAATAATTCTCTCACAATCATTATGGAGGATATTGGCGGCCGGTCCCTTGCCGATATACTTAAATCAAAAAAACTCCAACCCCATGAATTTTTACGTCTTGCCGCGCGTATTGCCGAAATAATCGGCAATATTCATAAACAGAATATCATTCATAAAAATATCAATCCCTCAAATATTGTCTGGAACGTTGAAAACGATATTGTGCGGATCATTGATTTCGGCATTGCAACGGAACTGCCCCGTGAAATCACTTCAGTGAAAAATTCGAATGCTCAAATAGGAACTCTTGCCTATGTCTCTCCCGAACAGACAGGGCGTATGAACCGTTCACTCGATTATCGCACTGACTTTTATTCACTTGGAATTACCTTCTATTGGATGCTAACCGGGTGCCTCCCCTTTGAATCAAAAGATCTGCTGGAACTGGTGCACAGTCACATTGCAATCTTGCCGCACCCTCCCCACGGCATTGATGAAAATATTCCGGAGGCGGTATCAACAATTGTAATGAAACTCATGGCCAAAAACGCAGAGGACCGTTATTTGAGCGCTCACGGCCTCAAGGCTGATTTAGAACTCTGCCAGCGGGAATTACGGGATACCGGGCACATCAACACGTTCGAATTAGGCAAACACGATGTATCCGATAAATTTCAGATACCCCAGAAATTATATGGCCGGGAAGAAGAGACCCGGGCACTTCTTTCCGCTTTTGAACGAGTGAGCGAGGCTAATACCGAACTGATGCTTGTCTCAGGGTTTTCAGGGATTGGGAAATCAATGTTGATCAATGAGGTACAAAAACCCATTGTTAAGCATAGCGGATATTTTATCTCGGGAAAATTCGAGAGACTCAAAAAGGCTGTCCCTTACAGCGGTATTATTCAGGCCTTTACCGGGCTTGCAAGACAGATCCTTGCTGAAGGGGATACTAACATTGACAAATGGAAAGATACAATTTTACCGGTTCTGGGCCCTAATGGTAGTATTATAACTGATATTATCCCTCTCTTTGAGGCGATTATAGGCGAACAACCTGAGGTTCCCTCACTGGGACCTGTTGAATTTCAAAACAGGTTCAACCTGGTTTTACAGGGATTTATAAAGATTTTGGCCGGTAAAGAACACCCCCTGGTTATCTTTCTGGACGATCTGCAATGGGCAGATTCAGCAAGCCTCCATTTGTTAAAATTATTCACAAATGATGCTGATATAAAACATCTCTTTATCATAGGCGCCTATCGCCATAATGAGACCCCGGACTCTCATCCCCTCGTTCTAACAATAAACGAGATCAGAAAATCCGGCGCCATAATAAACGAATTATTTTTACCGTCACTAAACGCAGAACACGTCAGCCAGCTCCTTGCCGATACGCTGAACCGTTCCACAAAGGAGACAGCATCTCTTGCCGAGCTTCTTATCCGGAAGACCGGGGGGAATCCATTTTTCACAAATGAGTTTTTAAAATCCCTTTATAAAGAAAGCCTGATTGATTTTTCCTTTAAGTACGGATGGTCATGGCATACATCCGGAATTGAAGAGATGCAGGGGACAGATAATGTCGTGAAGCTTATTGCCCGGGAAATTAACAGTTTTCCAGAGAGCGCACAGGATTTATTGAAGCTTGGTGCCTGTATAGGCAGCTCTTTTAATCTTACGGCCATATTAACGGTATGGAAAAAACCGGAGGAAGATATTCGAACAGCATTGAATGCCGTTATACAGGTGGGTATGCTAAATGTAACCGATACTATTTATAGATTCAGTCATGATCGCGTACAAGAGGCCGCATATTCGCTTATTCCCGGTAAAGAAAAGACACGGCAGCACTATCGCATTGGGAACCTGGAGTTACAGAATACAGAAAAGGAAAAACTACCGGAAAAAATATTTTACATTGTTAATCAATTAAACGCAGGGATAGACCTGGTTATTGAAAAGTCTGAAAAAATCAGTCTCGCCAAACTGAACCTTATGGCCGGGAAAAAAGCCCTTGTCTCGAACGCCTATGAATCCTCATTTAATTATTTGAATAAGGGTATAGAACTTCTTATGGAAAACAGCTGGCAGGAAAACTATGATCTCACTCTTGAATTATACCAGGAAGCAGCAGTTGTGGCAGAGCTCTCCGCTAACTATGAAACAATGGATACATTAGCCGAAAAGATTTTTAGAAATTCAAAAACAATTCTGGATACAATTAAAGTATATGAGACTAAAATTTTTGCTTGTGGAGCCCGGAACCAACTGCTGGTGGGAGTGCGTATTGGCTTACATGTTCTTAAAAAACTTGGGGTCAGGATACCGGAGAAACCGGGTAAACTTCGAATTGGATATGAACTCCTGTTGTTAAAACTATCGTTAGTGGGTAAACCAATTAAAAATTTGATTAATCTTCCGGAAATGAAAGCCCCCCATAAACGTGCTGTCATGCAAATTTTATCGGGAATAATTTTATCTGCTTATAATGCCGCTCCCGAACTCTTTACATTTATAATCATTTCTATGGTCAGGTTATCTATCAAGTACGGCAACAGCTTTTATTCTCCTTATTCTTACGCCGGTCTGGGAATGATTCATTGCGGTGTGCTGGAGGATACCGACAAAGGTTATGAGTGGGGCCAACTTCCTCTGAATCTTGTGGAAAAGTTCAATATCAGAAAAACCAGGTCAAAGGTCTGGATGATCGTCTGGTTTTTTATACATCACTGGAAAAAACCCTTGCGAGACTCTCTGGAACCACTACTTGAGGCGTATAAAACAGGATTGGAAACAGGTGACCTGGAATTTGCAGCTGTATCTGCTGCAGCATATTCTGTTATTCTAACCTATTCAGGTATAGAACTGGCAGTAGTCGAAAAAGAGATGGAGAAATATTCCGAAACGATAAAGAAGCTCAACCAGGATACTTTGTTAAACTATCAACTCCTGGCTCATCAGACTGTTTTAAATCTCAGGGGGAAGTCCCACGATCCATGTAAATTAATTGGATCAGCTTATGATGAGAACAAAATGCTACCGGTGCACAATGAAGCAAACGACATAAACGCATTATTTTTGATGTATTTTTACCTGCTAAGCCTTAACTATCTTTTTGAAAATTATAAAGAAGCGCTGGAAAATACAGAATTGGGCAAACCGAACAATGACGCGCAAACCTCACATCCTTATCTACCAATTGTTAATTTCTATGACTCTCTTGTAAGACTCGCACTGAGAAGAGATCTTAAAATAGTACGCAAAAACCAAAAAAAATGAAAAAATGGGCCTTCCATGGCCCCGGAAACTACAGTCACAAATACCACCTGGTGGAAGCGGAGATTGCCCGCGTGCGAGGACAGGTTCCCCAGGCAAAAAAACACTATGCCCTTGCTGTAAAACTGGCCCGTGAAAACAAATTTCTGGGCGAAGAGGCCCTGGCCCTTGAACTGACCGCTAAATTCCTGCTTGAAATAAATGAAGAAAAAACTGCCGCAACATACATGAAAGACGCACATAACACATACCATATGTGGGGAGCCATCGCCAAAGAAAAGCACATTGAAGAAAAATATGGAACCATACTTGGAGAATACTACCCTTAAACTCAGCAATGAAAAAAATCATCTTGCAAACTGAATACTTTTATGATAGTCTTTGAGTTTAATAATTAGAATATGGCAGACCTATGCAAAAGCTTGAAGGCTATACAAATATTGATAAAATATACGAAAGTACCTGCTCCCTGGTATTCCGCGCGTTTGAAGAGAAAAATAAACGCCCCGTAGTCCTGAAAGTATTTAATACTAAATACCCCGCCCCTGAAGAAATTACCAGGTTCAACCAGGAATATGAAATAACCCGCAGGTTTATGGAAATGGGAGTAATCCGGGCATATGAAATATCAATTATTAATAATTTGCACACAATCATTATGGAAGATATTGGCGGCCGGTCCCTTGCCGATATACTTAAATCAAAAAAGCTCCAACCGGATGAATTTTTACGCCTTGCCGTGTGTATTGCCGAAATAATCGGAAATATTCACAAACAGAATATCATTCATAAAGATATCAATCCCTCAAATATTATCTGGAATACGGAGAAAGATATTGTGAGGATCATTGATTTCGGCATTGCAACGGAACTCTCCCGGGAAATTACATCCGTGAAAAACCCGAATATCCTGGAGGGAACGCTTAGCTTTATCTCTCCTGAGCAAACAGGAAGAATGAATCGTTCACTCGATTACCGGACCGACTTCTATTCTCTTGGAGTGACGTTCTATTGGATGTTAACCGGCCGCCTCCCCTTTGAATCAAAGGATCTGCTGAAACTGGTCCATAGCCATATTGCCATACAGCCTGTTCCTCCCCACGAAATTGACGAATCGATACCGGAGGGGGTCTCTCATATTGTAATGAAACTCATGGCCAAAAACGCGGAAGACCGTTATTTAAGCGCTCACGGTCTCAAAAGCGACCTGGAACACTGTCGGCAGGATTTACAGGATACCGGGACCATCAGTACTTTCGAATTGGGCAAACACGATGTATCCGAAAAATTTCAGATACCCCAGAAATTATACGGGCGGGAACAGGAAATCGAAACACTTCTGTCCGCTTTTGAACGGGTGAGAGAGACGAACACCGAACTCATGCTTGTTTTCGGGTTTTCAGGGATTGGAAAATCGGTGCTGATCAATGAAATACAGAAGCCCATTGTTAAATATAACGGATATTTTATCTCAGGTAAATTCGAGAAACTTAAAAAGGACATGCCTTACAGCGCCTTAATTCAGGCATTTACCGGGTTTGCCAGACAGATCCTATCGGAAGGGGATGCTAAAATCAACCGGTGGAAAAATAAAATTTTACCGGTACTGGGTCCCAATGGAAAAATTGTAACTGATGTTATTCCCTTATTTGAACTCATTCTCGGCAAACAACAGGAGCTTCCAACACTGGGTCCGGTTGAATCTCAAAACAGGTTCAACCTGGTATTCCAGGGATTTGTGGAAATTTTAGCCGCGAAAGAACACCCCCTGGTAGTGTTCCTGGATGACCTGCAATGGGCGGATGCTGCCAGTTTGCACCTGATAAAATTGTTTACAAGCGATCCCGACATTAAACACCTGTTTATGATAGGCGCGTATCGCCACAATGAAACTCCCGGTTCTCATCCCCTGATCCTGACTCTGGATGAAATAAAAAAATCCGGAGTCATTATAAATACTATATTTTTGCAGCCCCTGAACGCGGAACACATCAATCACTTACTTGGTGATACGCTGAATAGCCCGGCAAAGGAGACAAATTCTTTGACCACGCTTCTTATTCAAAAGACCGGGGGAAATCCATTCTTTGTAAATGAATTTTTAAAATCCCTTTATAAAAAAAGTCTTATTGAGTTTTCCTTTGAGCACGGCTGGTCATGGAATAAACCGGGGATTAAAGATATGCAGGCCACCGATAATGTGGTGAATCTTATGGCAGATAAAATTACTGACCTTTCCGAAAATTCACAAAATGTTTTAAAGCTGGGAGCCTGTATCGGCAGCAGTTTTAACCTTTCGACCCTGGCAACTGTCAGCGAAAAACCGGAAAAAAATATTCTTACGGCATTAAACGAAATACTACAGGAAGGCATGCTTAACAAAAGAGATAAAACGTATGAATTCAGTCATGACCGCGTACAGGAGGCCGCCTATTCCCTTATCCCCGATGAAGAAAAGACAAAACGGCACTACCGCATTGGAAACCTGGAATTACAGAATACAAAAAAAAAACAACTGCCGGATAAAATATTTTATATTGTTAATCAATTGAACGCGGGGATAAACCTGGTCACTGAAGAGTCCGAACAACAGGGCCTGGCCAGGCTGAACCTTATGGCCGGGGAAAAAGCTCTTGTCTCGAACGCGTATGAATCCTCATTAAATTATTTAAAAACAGGAATTGGACTTCTGAAAAAAAACTGCTGGCAGGAAGATTATGATTTCACCTTGAAATTATATGTTGAAGCTGTTTGCGCGGCTCAATTAAGTGCTGATTACGAGACAATGGATACATATGCTGAAGTGGTATTTAACAACGCAGTCACAATTCTTGATCAAATTAAGGTTTATGAAACTAAAATTTTTGCCTGTGCTGCACAGAATCTGCCTCTTGAAGGAGTACGGATTGGCCTGGGTGTCCTTAAGAGACTCAGGATCAGGCTGCCGGAAAAACCGGGTAAACTGCGAATTGTATATTCACTTCTGCTGCTGAAGCTGACTTTATTGGGTAAACCGGTTGATAATTTGATCAACCTTCCGGAAATGAAAAATCCTCATAAACTCGCTGCCATGCGAATATTATCCGGTATAGGTTCATCTGTTTATATTGCTGCTCCCGAACTCTTTCCACTTGCTGTCTTTACTACAATCAGGTTATCGGTCAAATACGGCAACAGTATTTATTCACCGTATTTCTACGCCGCTTTTGGTTTGGTTAATTGCGCCGTTATTGGTGATATCAATACAGGATATGAGTACGGCAAACTTGCCCTGGATCTTGTTGAAAAGTTACAGGTGAAAGAAACCCGGGCACGGGTATGGGTCATTGTCTATTTTTTCATCAATCATTGGAAAAGAGCCCTGCGGGATTCCGTTAAAGTATTACTTGAAGCGTATAAGACAGGACTGGAAACAGGTGATCTTGAATTTGCGGCTTTTTCCGCGAATATGTATTCTCTTAATTTATTTTTTCCCGGCATAGACCTGGCAGTCGTTGAAAAAGAAATGAAAAAATATACTGAAATGATCGAAAAAATCAACCAGGGTACTATCCTTAACTATCAAAGAATCCTGTATCAAGCTGTTTTAAACCTCCGGGGGAAGTCTCTTAATCCATATTCATTAATTGGATCATCGTATGATGAAACAAAAATGCTCGCGGTACACCAAAAAGCAAATGATAGAACCGCGATTTTTATTATGTATTATTATTTATTATATCTTAACTTTCTTTTTGAAAGAAATGAAGAAGCACTCAACAGCGCTGAATTAGGCAGAGTACATCTCGACACACAAATATCTCAAGCCGGTATACCAATATTTCATTTTTATGACTCACTCGCGCGGCTCGCGTTAAAAAAAGACCTTACAACAGTACGCAAAAACCAGGTAAAAATGAAAAAATGGGCCTTTCATGCTCCCGCGAATCACAGTCACAAATATCACCTTGTGGAAGCGGAAATCGCCCGCGTACTGGGACAGGATCTGAAAGCCGAAAAACACTATGACCTTGCCGTAACACTGGCCCGCAAAAACAAGTTCCTCAATGAAGAAGCCCTCTCGCTGGAACTGATCGCGAAATTCTGGCTTGAACGAAACAAGGACATCATTGCTGCGGCATATATGACAAAAGCGCGTCACACGTATCGCATGTGGGGTGCTGTGGCAAAAGTCAACCATATTAAAGAAAAATACCGGTACTTACTGGCATTACACGTAGAGGGAACAGACTCATATTTAAAAACATCAACAATCAGCGCCGCTGCCTCCTCTACCACCAACTATTCCGAAGCCTTAGATCTATCTACGGTAATAAAAACATCGGAAATCCTTTCCGGTGAAATTGATCTGGGAAAACTCCTGGAAACAATTCTAAAATTATCAATTGAAAACGCCGGCGCCGAAAGGGGTTTTTTCATTATAGAAAATGAAGAGAATAAGAATCTCTATATTGAAGCGGAAGGTGCAGTTGATAAAAAGATTACCGTACTTGAGTCCATTCCCATAGAAAAAAATACCGGTCTCTGCTCCGCGATAATCCGGTTTGTCAACAGGACCGGCGAAAATATCGTATTAAATAACGCCTCTATTGAGGGTAATTTTATTGATGATCCCTATATCATAGAAAATAAAATAAAATCACTTCTCTGCACGCCAATTACCCATAAAGGAAAGATCTCGGGGATTGTGTATCTTGAAAATAATATCACCGCGAATGTATTTACTCCCGGCAGACTTGAACTGCTGCGAATTGTATCTTCCCAGGCTGCCATTTCCATTGAAAACGCCCGTCTTCTCATACACCGGGAAAACGAGGCAAAGCTGGGAAAAGAAATTGAGATGGCGGAAAGGATTCAGCGTTCCCTTCTTCCTAAAAAAATTCCCGAAATCAAAGAAGCACTGCTGGCATTTAAATACATTCCAAGGATGGGAGTGGGGGGAGATTTCGTTAATTTGTATTATAAAGAAGAGGCGAACAAACTGGGCCTGTTCATCTGTGACGTATCGGGCCATGGCGTCCCTGCCGCAATGACCGCTTCCATGGTTAGCAACTCCCTCGATTTTTTTTGGGACACGCACTTTGATTCTCCGTCGAAAATCCTCAAGGAGATGGGCAATTCTCTGAAAGATAAAATGGGTGGGAATTTTTTTACCGGCTGCATTTGCTCCATTGACCTTACAGAGGGATCAGTAATCATGTCAAACGCGGGTCATCCCCCCTTGCTCATAATAAGAAAAAACGGCTCTATTGAAATGAAAGGAACAAAAGGAAGACTTATCGATGATTTCTTTGAACCAAACTCGGAGAATGTTACTCTTGAACTGCAGCATGGTGATATGCTGGTGCTCTATACCGATGGTATCACTGAAGCGGAAGACCCGGATGGGGAAATGATTGGTGTTGATGATGATAAATTCAGCAGGTGGATAAAAAAATACTATGATATGTCCTCTTCTCCTGAGGAGCTGTGTGAAAATATATATAAAGGCGTAATTGAGTATACCAGGAACGATCAGCTGGAAGATGATTTTACTGTTCTTGTGATGGAATACCTGGCATAAAAAATCACCAAAAAATCATCTTGCAAATTTAATACTATTTTGCTATCTTTGCCCCATGAAAGGCTATCAAAATCCGGAAAAAATCTATGAAAGCAGCAACTCCCTGGTATACTGCGCCTTTGATGAGAAGAATAAACGCCCCATAATCCTGAAAGTACTCAAGAAAAAAGCCCCTACTCCGGAAGAAATTTCTAACTTTAACCGGGAATATGAGCTAACCCGCATGTTAACCGGTGGAGGAGTCATTGAGGTATATGAAATATCAAAAATCGATACTTCTCCGGCTATCATCATGGAAGATATTGGAGGACGGTCCCTTGCTGATATACTCAAGTCAATAAAACTCCCTCCGGATAAATTCCTGGATCTTGCCGTTCGTATTACCGGAATAATAGGGAATATTCACCAGCATAATATCATTCATAAAGATATCAATCCTTCAAATATCATCTGGAATGCGGAAAAAGATATTCTCAGGATTATTGATTTCGGCATCGCAACGCAACTCCCCCGTGAAATCACCTCAGTAAAAAACCCGAATGTTCTGGTGGGTACTATCGCGTATATCTCCCCTGAACAGACCGGGCGCATGAACCGTTCCCTGGATTACCGCACTGACTTTTATTCTCTTGGAATTTCCTTTTATTGGATGTTAACCGGCCGCCTCCCCTTTGAATCGAGAGACCTGTTAAAACTGGTCCATAGTCACATTGCTGTTCTGCCGACTCCTCCCCACGGGATTGACGAAAACATACCGGAGCCAATATCAAAAATTGTAATGAAACTCATGGCCAAAAACGCCGAGGACCGCTATTTAAGCGCTCACGGCCTCAAAGCCGACCTGGAACGCTGCCGGCAGGAATTGCGAAATACCGGGAGCATCCCCCCTTTCGAACCAGGCAAACACGATGTCTCGGATAAATTTCAAATACCCCAGAAATTATACGGCCGGGAACAGGAGATCCGCACGCTGATGTCCGCGTTTGAACGGGTGAGCGAGGCGAATACCGAACTCATGCTTGTCTCAGGATTTTCAGGGATTGGGAAATCCGTTTTAATCAATGAGATACAAAAGCCCATTGTTAAACAGAGCGGATATTTTATTTCCGGTAAATTCGAGAGACTCAAAAAGGATGTACCGTACAGCGCGATTATTCAGGCATTTACCGGGCTTGCCAGGCAAATTCTCGCAGAAGGAGATGCTAAAATCAACCGGTGGAAAGAAAAAATTTTGTCCGTCCTGGGTCCTAATGGTAAAATTGTTACTGATATTATCCCCTTATTTGAGCTGATTATTGGCACGCAGCCCGATGCTCCGGCACTGGGACCGGTTGAATCTCAAAACAGGTTTAACCTGGTATTTCAGGAGTTTATAAAAATTTTAGCCGGCAAAGAACACCCGTTGGTTATCTTCCTGGATGATCTGCAATGGGCCGATTTAGCCAGTCTGCATTTATTAAAATTATTTACCAGCGATTCCGACATACAACACCTGTTTATAATAGGTGCCTTCCGCCACAATGAAACCCCTGACTCTCATCCGCTCGTGCTGACGCTGAATGAAATTAAAAAGTCCGGTGCCGTAGTAAATCATATATTTTTACGGCCGCTGGACGTAGAACAGGTTAGCGAGCTGCTTGGCGATACGCTGAACCGCATCACCGGGGAGATGAAATCTCCGGCAGAACTCTTGATCCGAAAGACCGGGGGGAACCCGTTTTTCATAAATGAATTTTTGAAATCCCTTTATAAAAAAAATCTCATTGAATTTTCATTTGAGGACGGCTGGTCATGGGATATGGCGCGGATTGAAAATATGCAGGTTACTGGTAATGTGGTAGCCCTTATGGCAGCAAAGATTGCCGACCTTCCTGAAAATTCTCAGGAAGTTTTGAAACTGGGTGCCTGTATTGGCAGCAATTTCAATCTTATAATCATGAAAACAATATGCGGAAAACCAGAGGAAGATATTCTACCGGCACTCAAGGTCGTTATACAGGAGGGTATGCTCAATATAATCGATACCATGTATCGATTCAGTCATGACCGCGTACAGGAGGCCGCTTATTCGCTCATTCCCGATGATGAAAAAACACGGCTCCACTATCGCATTGGGAACCTGGAGTTACGGAATACGGAGAAAGAAGAACTTCCGGAAAATATATTTTACATTGTTAATCAATTGAACGCGGGTGTAGACCTGGTTACGGAGAAGTCTGAAAAGTTTAACCTGGCCAAACTAAACCTTATGGCCGGGAAAAAAGCACTTGCTTCGAACGCGTACGCGTCCGCGTTAAATTATTTAAAGGCGGGAATAGATCTTCTTTCTAAAAACTCCTGGCAGGAAGATTATGATTTCACTCTTGAATTATACCGGGAAGCAGCTGTTGCGGCCCAGCTTACCGCTGATTATGCAACCATGGAAAAAATGGCGGAAGAGGTTTTTCAACACGCGGTGTCAATTCCGGACGCGATTAAAGTTTATGAGACTAAAATTTTTGCCTGTATGGCGCAAAATCAACTTTTGGAAGGGATACGGATTGGATTGGGTGTTCTCAAAAAACTGGGGGTCAGTATCCCTGAAAAACCGGGTAAATTACGGGTTGTATATGAACTGCTGTTGGTAAAGCTGTCTTTAAGAGGAAACCCGGTTGAAAATTTGATTAACCGTCCGGAAATGAAAAATCCTTATAAACTTGCGGCAATGCAAATGTTAACGGGGATCGGTACATCGGCTTATTATGCCGCTCCCGAACTCCTTCCCCTGGTAATATTCAACACGGTAAAAATATCGGTAAAATACGGAAATAGCATCTACTCGCCTTATTCCTACGCAGCTTTCGGAATGATTTATTGCAGTATTCTTGGAGATATAAACACCGGTTATGAGTGGGGGAAACTTGCCCTGGATCTTGTTGAAAAATTAAATACCAGGAAAACCAAATCCAGGGTCTGGATGGTCACCTGGTTTTTTATCAATCACTGGAAAAGGCCCATGCGGGATTCTATCAAACCATTACTTGAAGCATATCGCATTGGACTGGAAATAGGGGATCTTGAATTTGCTGCGTTATCGGCAAGTACGTATACGGACTACCTGTTAAATTGCGGTGTACAATTAACAGAAGTAGAAAAAGAAATAACAAAATATACCGGCATGATAAAAAAAATTAACCAGGATACAACGCTGAATTATCATTTAATGCGCCATCAAACTGTTTTAAATCTCCTGGGAAAGTCCGATGATCCACGCAAACTAATTGGATCATCGTATAATGATGATGAAAATAAAATTACATTTGAAAACAAACAAGCAACCGATGTGACCGCGTTAATTTTTAGATATTATTATTTATTAAACCTTAACTATTTATTTGAGAACTATGAAGAAGCACTCAAACACGCGGAATTTGTCAAACCATATATTGATGCTGAAATTTCCTCTCCGTACATACCATTATTTTATTTTTATAATTCACTAATCCGGCTCGCGCTCTACCCCGCTTCAAAAAAATCAGTACAAAAAAACTACCTGAAAAAAGTAAAGAAAAACCAGGTGAAAATGAAAAAATGGGCCTCTCATGCTCCCATGAACTACAGCCATAAATATCACCTTGTGGAAGCGGAAATTGCCCGCGTCCGGGGAGAAAACCGTAAAGCCGGAAAACACTATGACCTTGCGGTAAAACTCGCCCGGGAAAACAAATTCCTCCGGGAAGAAGCTCTGGCACTGGAACTGACGGCAAAATTCCGGCTTGGACTGAATGAAGAAAAAATTGCCGCGTTATACATGACTGAAGCGAATCACGCATATCGCGCGTGGGGAGCTATCGCTAAAGTTAAACAAATTGAAGAAAAGTACCGGTACTTACTGGCCATTCACGCCGGGGAAATTGATACAGAGGGTAGATAAAAAATATGGTAAACCGTATGCACAAGCTTGAAGGCTATCAAAACCCGGTTAAGATCTATGAAAGCCCCCAGTCCCTGGTATACCGGGCCTTTGATGAAAAGAATAAACGCCTTGTAATTCTGAAAGTACTCAATAATGGATACCCCGGCCCTGAAGAAATTTCAAAATTTAACCGGGAATATGAGCTGACCCGCATGTTCACGAATGAAGGAGTCATTGAGGTATATGAAATATCAGAAATCGATAATCATCCGGCTATCATCATGGAAGATATCGGAGGGCGGTCCCTTGCTGATATACTCAAATCAATGAAACTCCCTCCGGATAAATTCCTGGATCTTGCCGTTCGTATTACCGGAATAATAGGGAATATTCACCGGCATAATATCATTCATAAAGATATCAATCCTTCAAATATCATCTGGAACGCGGAAAAAAATATTCTCAGGATTATTGATTTCGGCATCGCAACGCAGCTCCCCCGTGAAATCACCTCAGTGAAAAATCCAAATGTTCTCATAGGCACCCTTGCGTATATCTCCCCTGAACAGTCAGGACGCATGAACCGCTCCCTGGATTACCGCACCGACTTTTATTCTCTTGGAATTACCTTCTATTGGATGTTAAGCGGAGACCTCCCCTTTAAATCAAAAGACCTGTTGGAACTGGTCCACAGCCACATCGCGGTTGTGCCGGTTTCTCTTCACGAGATTGACGAAAATATACCGGAGCCCTTATCTAAGATTGTGATGAAACTCATGGCCAAAAACGCCGAGGACCGCTATTTGAGCGCTCACGGTCTCAAAGCCGACCTGGAACACTGCCTGCGTGAATTGCGAAATAGCGGGCTCATCTCCCCTTTTGAATTATGCGAACACGATGTATCGGATAAATTTCAAATACCCCAGAAATTATACGGCCGGGAGCAGGAGATCCGCGCGCTTCTGTCCGCGTTTGAGCGGGTGAATAAGGGCAGCACGGAACTTGTGCTTGTTTCCGGATTTTCAGGAATTGGAAAATCCGTTTTAATCAATGAGATACAAAAGCCCATTGTTAAACACAGCGGATATTTTATTTCCGGGAAATTCGAGAGACTCAAAAAGGATGTACCGTACAGCGCGATCCTTGAGGCATTTTCCGGACTTGCCAGGCAAATCCTTGCTGAAGGGAATGTAAAAATTGACCGGTGGAAAAATAAAATTTTGTCTGCCCTGGGATCCAATGGAAAAATTGTTACTGATATTATTCCCTTATTTGAGTTTATTATAGGCAAGCAAGAGCCTGTTCCCGTACTGGGGCCGCTGGAATCCCGGAACAGGTTTAATCTGGTATTACAGGAGTTCATAAAAATTTTAGCCGCCAAAGAACACCCATTGGTTATTTTTCTGGATGACCTGCAATGGGCCGATTTAGCCAGTTTACAGTTAATAAAATTGTTTACAACGGATCCGGAAATAAAACAGTTATGTATGATAGGCGCCTACCGCCACAATGAGACACCGGAATCCCATCCGCTCATGCTAACCCTGGATGAAATCAAAAAAAACAAGGGCATAGTAAATACTATATTTTTACAAGCCCTGAACAGGCCGGATATCAACCAGCTGCTTGGTGACACGCTGAATCGCCCCGCTGAGGAGACAATGCCGCTTGCCGAGCTTCTTATTAACAAAACCGGGGGCAATCCGTTTTTTATACTTGAGTTTTTAAAAACACTCTACAAGGAAAGCTTTATTGATTTTTCCTTTGAGAATGGCTGGTCATGGGATCAAGCAGGGGTTGAAGCGATGCAGGCCACTGAAAATGTTATGGAGCTTATGGCTGAAGAAATTACCCGTTTCTCTGAAAACGCGCAGGAAGCGTTGAAACTGGGAGCCTGCATCGGCAGTAATTTTGATCTTGCGACCCTCACAGCCATAAGCGGAAAACCGGGTGAAGAGATGCTGCTTGCGTTGAATGAAGTTTTACAAGAAGGCATGGTAACATTAATCGACAATACATATCGATTCACTCATGACCGTATACAGGAAGCCGCGTATTCGCTCATTCCCGATGAAGAAAAAACACGGCGGCATTATTATATCGGAAATCTTGAGTTACAGAATAACAATGAAAAAGGGTTGAGAGAAAAAATATTTCATATTGTCAATCAATTGAACGCGGGAGTACGCCTGGTTACCGGAGAGTCTGAGAAACTTAACCTGGCAGAGCTAAACCGTATAGCCGGGAAAAAAGCTTTTGTCTCAAACGCGTATGATTCAGCCGTGAGGTATTTGAAGGCGGGAATTGCGCTTCTGCCGGAAAACTCCTGGCAAGAAAATTACGCGTTAACTCTTGAATTATACCGGGAAGCGGCAAGCGCGGCAGGGCTTGCCGCTGATTACGAAACCATGGATATATTGGCTGAAGAGGTTTTTCGGCACGCAGAGACAATTCCGGATACAATTAAAGTTTATGAAGCTAAAATTGCCGCCTGTGCAGCCCGGAATCAACTGATGGAAGGGATTAAAATTGGTTTGCGTGTTCTGAAAAAGCTCGGAATTGAGCTGCCTGAAAAACCCGGAAAATTCCGAATTGTATATGAACTTTTGCGCCTGAAATTATCGTTAAGAGGCAAACCGGTTGAAAAACTGGTCACCCTTCCGGAAATGAAAGATCCCCATAAACGCGCGGTTATGCAAATGTTTACGGGGATAGGTACATTGGCTTATTATGCCGTTCCCGAACTCATTCCTCTTATAACCTTCAATACGGTCAAATTATCGGTCAAATACGGCAACAATATTTATTCGCCTTATGCCTATGCCACTTTTGGAATAATTCATTGCGGTGTTCTTGGAGCGATTAACACCGGTCATGAATACGGTAAACTTGCCTTGAATCTTGTTGAAAAGCTCAATACAAAAGAAATTAAATCAAAAGTATTAACGGTTGTGTGGTATCTTATCAATCACTGGAAAAACCCCTTGCGTGATTCTATGGGTCCATTACTTGAAGCATATAAGACAGGGATGGAAACCGGTGACCTGGAATTTGCTGCTATTGCCGCCAATACCTATTCTGTTATTTTATACATTTCCGGTATGGAACTCAGGGGTGTGGAAAAAGAGATGGCAGGATTTGTCGAAATGATCAGGAAACTGAACCAGGATACGATGCTGAACTACCATCTTATAGCTCATCAAACTGTTTTAAATCTCCTGGGAAAATCCGAAAATCCGGCTAACATAGTCGGATTTTCGTATGATGAAAATATCATGCTGCCGGTACACAAAAAAGCAAACGATATAAATGCGTTATTTCATTTGTATTATTACTTATTACCCCTTAAATATCTTTTTGGAAAAAATGAAAAAGCGCTTGAAATCGCGGAATTGGTTAAGCCATACAGTGAGACGCAAATTTCACATCCCTGTTTACCAATTATTAATTTCTATGACTCTCTTACGCGGCTGGCGTTAAATAAAGACCTTAAAAAAGTAACTCAAAACCAAAAAAAAATGAAAAAATGGGCCTCCCATGCACCAATGAATTACAGCCATAAATATCACCTGGTGGAAGCTGAAATTGCCCGCGTACAGGGCCGGGAACTGAAAGCCGAAAAGCACTATGCTCTTGCGGTGGAACTCGCACACGAAAATAAATTCCTCAACGAAGAAGCCCTGGCCCTGGAACTGACCGCGAAATTTTGGCTTGGCGAGAATGAAAAAAAAATTGCCGCGCGATACATGCAGGAAGCACATCGCGCATACCGCTTGTGGGGCGCGGTCGCCAAAGTACAGCTCCTTGAAAAAGAATACAAGTTCTTACTTGAACGGCACGGAGGATCGTAATTCATAAAAAATCATCTTGCAAATTGAATATTATCCTGCTATTATACCGAGATGAAAGGCTATAAAAACCCAGATAAAATCCATGAAAGCAGCAACTCCCTGGAATTGTTCAAATTACATTATGCCCTGCTCTCATCGCCTTTCATTGCATTGCATTATTTTTATGATTCACTGATCCGCCTCGCGCTAAACAAAGACCTGGCAAAAGTACGCAAAAACCAAAAAAAATTAAAAAAATGGGCCTTCCACGCCCCAATGAATTACAGCCACAAATATCACCTTGTGGAAGCGGAAATTGCCCGCGTAAAGGGCTGGAAACTAAAAGCCATGGATCACTACAAACGCGCCGCAAGCCTGGCTCGCGAAAATAAATTTCTACAGGATGAAGCCCTGGCCCTGGAGCTGACCGCGAAATTCTGGCTTGAACCGGGCGAGGAAAAAATCGCGGGATTATACATGACAGAAGCCTATCACACATATCGCATGTGGGGCGCCATTGCCAAAGAGAGGCATATTGAAGAAAAATACGGATACTTACTTCAACTACAGGGGAAGGGAACAGAGCCGTCTTCACAAAAGAAAACAAGCACAAGCGCCGGCACCACCGGTTCATCAGAATCCATTGACCTGGCTACGGTAATAAAAACATCACAAACCCTGTCCGGCTAGATCGATATTGAAGCGAAAGGCGAACCGGGTAAAAATATCACCGTACTTGAGTCCATTCCCATAGAAAATAATACCGGTCTCTCATCTGCAATAGTAGAGTACGTAAACAAGACCGGTGAAAATATCGTCTTAAATAACGCGCATTTAGAAGGCAGCTTTATCGATGATCCGTATATCATAAAGAATAAAATTAAATCACTGCTCTCCATGCCAATAATCCATAAAGGAAAAATCTCGGGGATACTCTATCTTGAAAATAATTTAACCCCCAATGTCTTTACTCCCGGCCGGTTTGAGCTGCTGCAAATAATATCATCCCAGGCTGCCATCTCCATTGAAAACGCCCGTCTTCTCATACACCGGGAGGAGAAGGCAAAGCTGGAAAAAGAGATTGAGATAGCGGAAAAAATACAGCGTTCCCTCCTTCCCAAAAAAATCCCTGAGATCGAAGAAGTTCTGCTGGCATTTAAATACATACCAATGATGGGAGTTGGCGGTGATTTCGTTAATATCTATCACAAAAAAGACGCGGGTGAATCCGGCAAAATTGGCCTGTTTATCTGTGATGTTTCCGGCCATGGCATACCCGCAGCCATGACTGCCTCCATGGTAAGCAACTCCCTCGATTTTTTCTGGGATACTCATTTTGATTCGCCATCGAAAATTTTAAAAGAAATGAGCAATTCACTGAAAAATAAAATGGGTGGGAATTTTTTTACCGGCTGTATCTGTTCCATGGACCTCAAAGAGGGAACACTTATTATGTCGAGCGCGGGTCATCCCCCCTTACTGATAATAAGAAAAAACGGGACCATTGAAACAAAAATTTCAAAAGGAAGTTTTATCACTGATTTTTTTGAGTCCCGGTTGGAGGATTGCGCGCTTGCACTTTACAATGGTGATACGCTTGTTCTCTATACCGATGGGATCACTGAAGCAAGAGATCCTAATGGTGAGATGATTGGTGATACCGATGAAAAATTTCGCGCATGGATAAAGAGATATTATGAAATGTCCTCTTCGCCCGATGAACTCTGTGAGAATATATATAAAGGCGTTGTTGAGCATACACAAAGCGATCAGCTTGATGATGATTTTACCGTTCTTGTGGTGAAATACAGGGGATAACTCTATGAAAGGCTATCAAAATCCACATAAGATCTATGAAAGCACGAACTCCCGTGTATACCGTGCCTTCGAGGAAAAGAATAATCGACCCGTAGTCCTGAAAGTACTGAATAAACAGTACCCTACCCCTGAAGAAGTTGCAAAATTTAACCGGGAATATGAAATAGCCTCCATGTGCACAGGGCAGGGAGTCATCGAGCAATATGAACTATCGAAAATCGATAATTCCCCCGCCATCATCATGGAGGATATTGGAGGCCGGTCCCTTGCTGATATTCTAAAATCAATGAAGCTCCATCTCGATGAATTCTTAAGTCTTAGCGTTCATATTACCGAAATAATTGGAAATATTCACAAACGCAATATCATTCATAAAGATATCAATCCCTCAAATATCATCTGGAATATTGAACAAAATATTGTTAAGATTATCGATTTCGGCATTGCAACGGAACTTACCCGAGAAATTACCTCCGTAAAAAATCCCAATGTTCTTGAGGGAACCGTAGCGTACATCTCACCCGAACAGACAGGACGCATGAACCGTTCACTCGATTATCGCACTGATTATTATTCCCTTGGAGTAACCTTCTATTGGATGTTAACGGGCCGCCTCCCCTTTGAATCAAAAGACCTGTTGGAACTGGTACACAGTCACATTGCCGTAGAGCCGGTGTCTCCTCATGAAATTGACGCCACTATACCGGAAACAGTATCAAAGATTGTAATGAAACTCATGGCCAAAAATGCCGAGGACCGCTATTTGAGCGCTTACGGTATTAAGGCCGACCTGGAACAATGCCGGGATACAGAGCCCCGCAGCGATTTTGAATTAGGCAAACACGATGTATCGGATAAATTTCAAATACCGCAGAAATTATATGGCCGGGAACAGGAGCTAGAGACCCTGATGTCCGCTTTTGAACGGGTGAGGAAGGGCAGCACAGAGCTCATGCTTGTTTCGGGATTTTCAGGGATCGGAAAATCGGTGCTGGTCAATGAGATACAGAGGCCCGTTGTTAAACATAAGGGATATTTTATCTCGGGAAAATTTGAAAAACTCAAGAAGGACGTGCCCTACAGCGCCATTATTCCGGCATTTACCGGGCTTGCCAGGCAGATCCTTGCAGAAGGGGACGCGAACATTGACCGGTGGAAAGAGAAAATTTTATCCGCGCTGGGACCCAATGGAATAATTGTAACTGATATTATCCCTTTATTTGAGCTGATTATCGGCAAACAAGCCAATGTCCCGTCCCTGGGGCCCGTTGAATCTCAAAACAGGTTCAACCGGCTTTTTCAGAGATTCATAAAAGTTTTAGCCGGTAAAGAACACCCCCTGGTTCTGTTCCTGGACGATCTGCAATGGGCCGATTCAGGCAGCTTGCATCTGCTGGAATTGTTTACAACTGATCCCGATATAAAGCACCTGTTTATAATAGGCGCCTATCGCCACAATGAGATTCCGGATGAAATTATAAAATCCGGCGGCACGGTGAATACTATATTTTTACAGCCCCTGAGCGTGGAACACGTCAATCAACTGCTTGGCGATACGCTGAATCGCCCCCCGGAGGAGACGAAATCTCTGACCAAACTTTTGATTAAAAAAACCGGGGGGAATCAATTTTTCATAAATGAGTTTTTAAAGTCTCTATACAAGGAAAGCCTGATTGAGTTTTCCTCTGAAGAGGGCTGGTCATGGGATATACCGGGGATTGAAGATATGCAGGCAACTGAGAATGTTGTGGGCCTTATGGCAATAAGGATTGTTGATCTCTCTGAGAACGCGCAGGAAGTTTTGAAACGGGGAGCCTGTATAGGCAGCTATTTTAGTATTGAGGCGCTGGCAAGGGCATTGGGAAAACCGGTCGAGGATACTCTGCCGGCACTACATGAGATTTTACAGGAGGGGATGCTTTATAAAACCCGTAATATTTATAGATTCAGCCATGATCGCATACAGGAGGCTGCGTATTCACTAATTCCCGATGAAGAGAAAATAGAGCGGCACTACGCAATTGGGAATCTTGTGTTACATCATTCGAAGAGAGAACTCTCGGAAAGAATTTTTTATATTGTAAATCAATTGAACGCAGGGGTAAGCCTGGTTACTGAAAAGTCTGAAAAAAGCAAGCTGGCGGAACTGAACCTTATGGCAGGGAAAAAAGCTCTTGCCTCGAATGCCTATGAATCGGCATTAAATTATTTGAAGGCGGGAATAGAACTTCTGGAGAGAAACTCCTGGCAGAAAAACTATGAGTTTACCCATGAAGTATACCAGGAAGCGACTGTTGCGGCAGAGCTCTCCGCAGATTATGAGACCATGGAAAAACTGGCGGAAGAGGTGATTCTACACGCGCGAACAATTCCGGATACAATAAAAGTTTATGAGGCTAAAATTTTTGCCTGTCAAGCTCAAAATCAACTTATAGAAGGGATCAGGATTGGTCTTAGTGTTCTTAAGAAACTTGGGCTCAGGCTGCCTGAGAAACCGGGTACGTTACGAATTGCATATGAACTTTTGCTCGTAAAGATGTCTTTATTGGGTAAATCGGTTGATAATTTGATCAACCTTCCGGAAATGAAAGATCCCCACAAACTTGCTATTATAAAAATTTTATCCGGGATAGGTACACCTGCTTATTATGCAGCTCCCGAACTCTTGCCCCTGACAGTCTTCAATATTGTCAGGTTATCGGCCAAATACGGCAACAGTATTTATACGCCTTATTCCTATGCCGGTTATGGAATGATTCATTGCGGCCTTTTTGGAGACACGAGCGCCGGTTTTGAGTGGGGAAAACTCGCCCTGAATATTGTTGAAAAGTTCAGTATCATAGAAGCCAAACCAAGGGTCTGGTTCGTGATCTGGTACATGGTAAATCACTGGAAAATCCCTCTCCGGGATTCTCTAAAACCATTGCTTGAGGCATATGCGGCAGGGCTGGAAACAGGTAATCTGGAATTTGCGGCTCTATCCAGAAATGCCTATTCTTTTAATTCATTCTTTTCCGGCATGGAACTGGCGGGAGTTAAAAAAGAAATAGAGAGAAATGTCGATATAATCAGGAAATTCAACCAGGACACTGTTCTTAACTATCAACTTATATTTCATCAAGCTGTTCTCAATCTTCGGGGAATGTCAAAGAATCCATGTAAATTGATTGGATCATCTTATGATGAAAACAAGATGCTGCTTGTACACAAAAAAACAAACGACAAAACGGCCATTTTTTGTGTTTATTATTTTTTATTAAACCTTAACTATCTTTTTGAAAACCATAAAGAAGCGCTCAAAAATGCCGAATTGGTCAAACCATACAGCAAGCAGCAAATCTCACTTCATGCGCTGACAATGTATAATTTCTATGACTCTCTTACGCGACTGGCACTTAAAAAAGACCTTAAACATGTAGCCAAAAACCAGGAAAAAATGAAAAAATGGGCCTTCCATGCCCCCATGAATTACAGCCACAAATACCACCTTGTGGAAGCGGAAATAGCCCGCGTACGGGGACAGAAACTAAAAGCCATGGATCACTACAAACGTGCCGCAGCGCTGGCTCACGAAAATAAATTTACGGGCGAAGAAGCCCTGGCACTGGAACTAACAGCAAAATTCTGGCTTGGTCTGAACGAAGAAAAAGTTGCCGCTGTATATATAACAGAAGCGCGGAACACATATGGCATGTGGGGCGCCATTGCTAAAGTAAAACATATTGAAGAAAAATATCAGAACGTACTTTCCGCAGGTTCAAAGGGGACAGGCTTATCATTAAAAACAACAACCAGTTCATCAGATGCCATTGATCTCTCCACGGTAATAAAAACATCACAAGCCCTGTCGAGTGAAACTAATCTTGGCAGGCTTTTAAAAGAAATTATGAAATTATCAATTAAAAACGCCGGCGCTCAAAAAGGATTCCTCATTATTGAAAATGAAGAGAATAAAAATCTCTATATTGAAGCACAGGGTGAGCCGAATAAAGAAATTAGCGTACTTGAGTCTATTCCTGTAGAAAATACCGGTACTCTCTCATCAGCTATAGTAAATTACGTAAACAGAACCGGTGAAAACCTGGTACTCAATAACGCGCACAAAGAGGGAAACTTTACCGAAGATCCCTATATCATCAAGAATAAACCAAAGTCACTTATTTGCTTTCCGATAAAACACAAAGGCAGAGTATCGGGCATTATGTATCTTGAAAACAATCTCACAACAAATAGCTTTACGAATGAACGATTAGCCTTGCTCCGAATTCTTTCTTCCCAGGCCTCAATTTCCATTGAGAATGCCAGGCTGCTTATGCATAGAGAAAACGCGGCAAAGCTGGAAAAAGAAATGGAAATAGCCGCGAATATCCAAACCGCTCTCTTGCCTAAAAAACCGGCAATACAGGGCTATGAGATATCAGCCTATTTGACCCCTGCCGATGATGTGGGCGGCGACTATTATGATATAATAAATACCGGCGAAAGGGATTGGATAATTATTGGTGATGTGTCCGGTCATAGTGTTCCCGCAGGGCTTGTGATGATGATGGTGCAGACCTGTATTCATCATACCCTTTCGATATGTCCCCAACTGCCTCCGGCAGAGTTATTAACAATCGTAAATAAAACAATAACCGAAAACATTGAACTCATGGGCGAGGAAAAATATATGACCATAAACGTTTTCGCGGTTCTTGAAAACGGAAAATTTATCTTCGCCGGTCTTCACCACGATATACTCATCTACCGGGCCAAAAAGGGTGATATTGAACTCGTTGAATCGAATGGTGCCTGGCTGGGGGCCTTCAGTTCCATACAGGGCCCCATGAAAGATAACAATTTTGAACTGGATAGGGGTGATACTATGCTGATATATACCGATGGAATAACAGAGGCATGGATAAAAGGGAGCGTCAAGCATGAAAGAGATCCCGCACAGGATATGTTTGGTGAGAACAGGCTTAAGGATATTTTTCGACTATCGGGGAAAAGACCCGTTGAAGAGATAAAGAATAAGATCCTGAAGGAATTGGAAGAGTATGACTGTGATGATGATGTGACGATGGTTGTGGTGAGGAGAGTCTCATAAAATCTCTGTACCCAATAATTTCAACAAAACAAAAATATGATAATTCTATTTATCAGGACTCATTATTCTATATCGCCACGCATTAAAGCATCAAAGTAAATATGGACTCCGGAATACTGAGTCAAGAAAAATTTTCTTGCCAATTGAACATCATTATAATAAAATGCAGTATGCAAAATTTTGAAAAAATCTATGAAAGCGCCCAGTCCCTGGTTTACCGCGCGTTTGATGAAAAAAACAAACGCCCCGTAATCCTGAAAAGATTAAACAACAGTCATCCTGCTCCTGAAGAAATTTCAAAACTTAACCGGGAATATGAGCTCACCGGCATGTTCTCCAGCGATCCCGCAGGAGTCATCCGGGTATATGAAATATCGGAAATAGATAATTCTCCTGCCATCGTCATGGAGGATATTGGGGGGTGGTCCCTGGGAGATATACTCAAATCAAAAAAACTCACTCCGGATAAATTTCTAAGTCTCGCAATTCGCATTAGCGAAATCATCGGCACTATTCACAAACGCAATATTATTCATAAAGATATGAACCCCTCAAATATCATCTGGAATGTTGAAAAGGATATTGTGCGGATTATAGATTTCGGCCTCGCAACGGAACTCCCCCGTGAAATTACCTCAGTGAAAAACCCCAATGTTCTGGAGGGTACGCTTGGCTTTATCTCACCCGAGCAGACAGGCCGCATGAACCGGTCACTCGATTATCGCACTGACTTTTATTCCCTGGGAATTACCTTTTATTGGATGATAACAGGCCGCCTCCCTTTTGAATCAAAAGACCTGCTGCAACTGGTCCATAGTCACATTGCCATTATGCCGCGTTCTCCTTATGAGATAGACGAAAGTGTTCCGGAGCCGGTTTCAGCAATTGTGATGAAACTCATGGCTAAAAACGCCGAAGACCGGTATTTAAGCGCCCACGGTCTAAAGGCCGACCTGGAACGCTGCCGGCAGGAATCGCGGGATACGGGGACCATTAAATTTTTTCACCTGGGCTCACAGGATGTATCCGATAAATTTCAAATACCTCAGAAATTATATGGCCGGGAACAGGAAACAGGCAGGCTTATGTCCGCTTTTGAACGGGTAAGAAAGAATGATACGGAACTCATGCTTGTATCCGGGTATTCAGGGATTGGGAAATCAATGTTGATCAATGAGATACAAAGACCTATTGTTAAATACAGTGGATATTTTATCTCGGGAAAATTTGAGCGCCTTAGAAAAAACGTGCCGTACAGCGGTATTATTCAGGCCTTTGCCGGACTTGCCAGGCAAATCCTCGCAGAAGGCAATGCTAAAATCGGTCTATGGAAAGAGAAGATTTTATCCGTCCTGGGTCCCAATGGTAAAATCGTTACGGATATTTTCCCTTTATTCGAGGTGATTACAGGTACACAAACAGAGGTTCCAACACTGGGACCGTTGGAATCTCAAAACAGGTTCAACCTGGTTATTCAAGAATTTATAAAAGTGCTGGCGAATAAAGAACATCCACTGGTGGTGTTCCTGGACGACCTGCAATGGGCCGACCTGGCAAGCCTGCATCTATTAAAATTGTTTACAACCGATCCCGATATACAACATCTCTTTATCATAGGGGCCTACCGCCACAATGAAACTCCCGCTTCTCATCCCTTGAATCTCACCCTGGATGAGATTCTCCAATCGGGCGCAAAAGTGAATACGATATTTTTACAGCCTCTGAACAGGACCCACCTCAGCCTGCTGCTGAGCGATACGCTGAATCTCCCCGTAGAAAAGACAACAAGTTTTGCCGGGCTTCTTATACGGAAAACCGGGGGTAACCCGTTTTTCACTATTGAGTTTTTAAAAACCCTTTATAAAGAACGATTAATAGATTTTTCTTTTGAGAACGGCTGGTCCTGGCATACAACAGGGATTGAAGATATGCAGGTGACTAAAAATGTCGTGGAACTTATGGCAGGAGAAATTACGGACTTTTCCGAAAACGCGCAGGAAGTGCTGAAACTGGGAGCCTGTATCGGCAATTCGTTTAACCTTACGACCATGGTTGCGGTATGCGGGAAACCGGAGGAAGAAATTCTTACGGCATTACACGAAGTGCTGCAGGAAGGCAAGCTCAATATAGTCGACACCATGTATCGATTCAGTCATGACCGGGTACAGGAGGCCGCCTATTCGCTCATTCCCGATGAAAAAAAAACACTACAGCACTACCGCATTGGAAACCTGGAGCTGCAAAATACGAAAAAAGAGAAACTGCCGGAAAAAATATTTTATATTGTTAATCAATTAAACGCGGGAGCAAACCTGGTTACTGAAGAACCGGAAAAACAGAGACTTGCCGAACTCAACCTTATGGCCGGGAAAAAGGCCCTTGCCTCAAACGCCTACGTGTCTGCATTAAATTATTTTAAGGCGGGAATTGGACTTGTTTCTGAAAACTGCTGGCAGAAAAACTATGATTTCACTCATGAATTATACCGGGAAGCGACTGTTGCGGCAGAACTGAGCGCCGATTACGAGATGATGGAAAAACTGGCAGAAGAGGTGCTGCAAAACGCGAAAACAATTTTAGATACAATCACCGTCTATGAAACAAAAATAGTAGCCTGTGTGGCGCAGAATCAACTTTTGGAAGGGATACGGATTGGGCTGCGTGTTCTTAAAAAGCTGGGAATGAGGATGCCGGAGAAACCGGGTAAAATTCGCATTATCTACGAACTGCTCTCTTTGAAAATATCGTTACTGGGAAAAACTGTTGAGAAAATGAATAACCTTCCGGAAATGAACGATCCCCATAAACGTGCTATCATGCAAATTATTTCCGGCATAGGAACATCGGCGTATTATGCCGCTCCCCAACTTCTTCCCCTGGTGGTCTTTAATAATATCAGGTTATCGGTTAAATACGGCAACAGTATTTATTCGCCCTATTCCTACGCGGGTTTTGGAATGATCCATTGCGGCATTCTCGGGGATTTAAGCACGGGGTACGCATACGGCAAACTTGCGCTGAGTCTCGTTGAAAAGTTTAATGCCAGGCAAATCAAAGCAAGGGTCTGGTTTGTTGCCTGGTTTTTAATACATCATTGGAAAAATCCCCTGCGAGATTCCCTGGAGCCATTGCTTGAGGCCTATACAACAGGGTTGGAAACAGGTGACCTGGAATTCGCGGCCTTATCGGCCAGTACCTATTCCGGTTATTTATTCAATTCCGGTATGGAGCTGGAGATAGTTGATAAAGAAATAGTGAAATATAGCGAAATGATCAGGAAACTCAACCAGGATACAAGCCTTAACTACCAATTAATGCGTCACCAGGCAGTTTTAAATCTCAGAGGCAAGTCTTCCAATCCCTGTAAATTAATTGGTTCATCGTATGACGAAAACAAAATGCTGCCGGCGCACAAAAAAGCAAACGACATAAGCGCGTTATTTTATATATATTTCAATTTGTTAACCCTCAACTATCTTTTTGAGAATTACCGGTCTGCACTCAACTTCGCGGAGCTGGTCAAACCATACAGTGCCGCTCAACTTTCAAACCCCTATGTACCGATTATTCTTTTCTATGACTCGCTTACGCGGCTGGCGCTCACAAAAGACTTAAGCGCAGTAAGAAAAAATCAGAAAAAGATGAAAAAATGGGCCTCCCATGCTCCAATGAATTACAGCCATAAATTCCACCTGGTGGAAGCGGAAATTGCCCGGGTACGGGGCCGGGAACTGAAAGCAGAAGAGCACTACGCTCTTGCGGTGGAACTCGCCCGGGAAAATAAATTCCTCAACGAAGAAGCCCTGGCCCTGGAACTGACCGCGAAATTCAAACTCGGACTGGGCGAGAAAAAAACTGCCATGTCTTACATGACAGAAGCCCGGCACACCTATAGCCGGTGGGGCGCAATGGCAAAAGTAAAGCATATTGAAGAAAAATATTCGTATCTACTTACGGATTAAATCTAAAAAATCATCTTGCAAATTGAATCTTTTTTTGCTATCATAAGCCCATGAAAGGCTATGAACATCCTGAAAAGATCTACGAAAGCCCGGGCTCCCTGGTTTACCGCGCCTTCGATGAAAAAAATAATCGCTCTGTGGTTCTGAAAGTTCTCAATAGCAGCTACCCTGCCCCTGATGAAATTTCCAGGTTTAACCGGGAATATGAGCTAACCGCCGGGTTTACAAACAAGTCAGAGGGAGTCATCGAGGTATACGAATTATCGAAAATCGATAATTCGCCCGCCATTGTTATGGAAGATATAGGAGGTCAATCGCTTGCCGATATACTTAAATCAATGAAGCTTCATCCCGGTGAATTCTTAAACCTGGCAATTCGGATTAGCGAAATAATCGGCACTATTCATAAACGCAATATTATTCATAAAGATATTAACCCCTCAAATATTATCTGGAATATTGAAAAAAAGATTGTGAGGATTATAGATTTCGGCATTGCAACTGAACTCCCCCGGGAGATCACCTCAGTAAAAAACCCCAATGTTCTGGAAGGTACTCTGAGCTTTATCTCGCCCGAACAGACAGGACGCATGAACCGGTCACTCGATTACCGCACTGATTTTTACTCCCTGGGCGTAACCTTCTATTGGATGTTAACAGGGCGGCTGCCTTTTGAATCAAAGGATTTACTAAAACTGGTACACAGTCACATTGCCATTTTACCGGTTCCTCCTCATGACATTGACGAAAGTATCCCCGAGGCACTATCAAACATTGTGATGAAATTGACAGCGAAAAACGCCGAGGACCGTTATTTAAGCGCTCACGGTCTCAAGGCCGACCTGGAACGATGCCGGCAGAAATTGCGGGATAGCGGTGCCATTGACTCGTTTGCTCCGGGCCAGCACGATGTATCCGATAAATTTCAGATACCACAGAAATTATATGGCCGGGAACAGGAAATAAAAACACTGCTCTCCGCTTTTGAACGGGTAAGAGAGGCCGGCACCGAACTCATGCTTGTTTCCGGATTTTCAGGAATTGGAAAATCGATGCTCATCAATGAGATACAAAAGCCCATTGTAAAACACCGGGGGTATTTTATTTCGGGAAAATTTGAGCGGCTAAAAAAGGACGTCCCCTACAGCGGGATCATTCAGGCCTTTACCGGGCTTGCCAGGCAGATCCTTGCCGAAGGGGATGACGCCATTAAGCGGTGGAAAGAAAAAATATTGCCCGTATTGGAGCCCAATGGAAAAATAATAACCGGTATTATCCCTTTATTTGAACTGATTATTGGTAAACAATGGTCGGTTCCAACACTGAACCCTGTTGAATCTCAAAACAGGTTTAACCTGGTATTTAAGGAATTCATGAAAGTTCTCGCGAGTAAAGAACACCCCCTGGTTCTATTCCTGGACGATCTGCAATGGGCCGATTTCGGGAGCCTGCACCTGCTGGAATTATTTACAACTGATCCCGACATAAAACATCTATTTTTAATAGGCGCCTACCGCCACAATGAAACCCCGGATTCCCATCCGCTCATACTCACCCTGGCTACAATAAGAAAAACCGGCAGAGCAGTGAACAATATATTTCTACGCCACCTAACAGAGGAACACGTCAGCCGCTTACTTGCTGATACGCTGAATCGCCCCGCCCCGGAGATGGAATCTCCGGCAGCGCTTCTGATCCGGAAGACCGGGGGGAACCCGTTTTTCATCAATGAGTTTTTAAAAACGCTTTACAAGGAACATCTCATTGAATTTTCCTTTGAGCACGGCTGGTCATGGGATACAACAGGGATTGAAGAAACACAGGTGACCCACAATGTTGTGGACCTTATGGCGGGAAAAATTACCGAACTCCAGGAGAATTCACAGGAAGTATTAAAACTGGGCGCCTGCATCGGCAGCTATGTTAATCTGAGCACCCTGGTAATGATATGCGAAAAAACAGAAAAGGAAATTCTCTCGGCATTGAATGAACTGTTACGGGAAGAGATGCTTAATAAAACCGATAGCATATACCGGTTCAGTCACGACCGCATACTGGAGGCCGCGTATTCGCTTATTTCCGGTGAAGAAAAAGTACGGCAGCACTACCGCATCGGGAACCTGGAGTTAAATAATACAAAAAAAGAAGAGCTGCCGGAAAAAATATTTTATATCGTTAATCAATTAAACGCGGGGGAGAACCTGGTCCGCTCACGGTCTGAAAAAGTTCAACTGGCCGAACTGAACCGTATGGCCGGGAAAAAAGCCCTGGCGTCGAACGCGTATGAATCGGCACTGAATTATTTGGAAGCGGGAATAGGACTTCTGGAAGAAAACTGCTGGCAGCAGAACTATGATTTAACTCATGAGCTATACCAGGAAGCGGCAATTGCCGCAGGACTGGGAGCTGAATATGAAACCATGACAACCCTGGCAAAAGCGGTTTTTCAAAACGCCAGGACAATTCTGGATACCATAAAAGTGAATGAGGCTAAAATTTTTGCTTGCGCGGCAAGGAACCAACTTCAGGAAGGGATAGATATTGGTCTCACGGTCCTTAAGAAACTTGGAGTACGGCTGCCGGAAAAACCGGGTAAGGTACGAATTGCCGGTGAAATTCTGCTTATAAAGTTATTGTTAATTGGTAAACCGGTTAAGGATCTAATCAACCTTCCGGAGATGGAAGACCCCTATAAACTTGCTGTGATGCGAATTATGACAGGATTAGGTTCAATTGCTTATTATGCAGCCCCTGAACAGCTTCTCCTTGGCGTCTTATATACGGTCAAATTTTCAATCAAATACGGCAACAATATTTATTCACCGTATAGCTATGCCGGTTTTGCAATAATACACAGCGGTGTTCTTGGCGATATCAGCACCGGGCATGAATACGGCAAACTTGCCCTCAAACTTGTTGAGAAATTCAATATAAAAGAAAGCAACGCGCGGGTTGGCGTGGTCGCCTGGTACCTGGGAACTCATTTAAAAATGCCTCTGCGGGATTCTCTCAAACCATTACTTGAGGCATATAAAACAGGACTGGAAACAGGTGACCTGGAATTCGCGGCTTTATCCGCAAATGCGTATTGCGAATATTTATTCTATTCCGGTATGGAATTGGCAGGAACTGAAAAAGAAATAGCGAAATATGCCGAAGCGATCAGGAAGCTCAACCAGGATACGTGCCTTAACTACCAACGAATTGTTCATCAAGTTGTTTTAAATCTCCAGGGGAAGTCTTCCGATCCCTGTAGATTAATCGGATCATCGTACGATGAAAACAACATGCTGGCCATACACAAAGAAACAAATGACATGACCGCGATTTTTACTCTGTATTATAATTTATTAAACCTTAACTATCTTTTTGAAAACTATAAGGAAGCACTCAAAAACGCGGAATTGGTTCAATCATATATTGAGACACAAATATCTCACCCTGCGCTGCCAATAATCAACTTCTATGACTCTCTTACGCGGCTCGCGCTAAAAACAGACCTGGGGAGAGTACGCAAAAACCAAAAAAAGATGAAAAAATACGCCTTTCACGCGCCCATGAACCACAGCCATAAATATCACCTGGTGGAAGCGGAAATTGCCCGTATACGAGGGCAGAAGCTCAAAGCCATGGATCACTACAAACGTGCCGTACAGCTGGCTCATGAAAATAAATTTCTCCAGGAAGAAGCCCTGGCACTAAAACTCAGCGCTCAATTCCGGCTTGAACACGACGAAGAGATCATTGCCGCGTTATACATGAGAAAAGCGCTTCACGCATATCGCGTCTGGGGCGCGGCTGCTGTAGTAAATCATATTGAAAAAAAATACGGCTCCTTAGCCGGATTACACTCTGAGAGGAAAAATCCATCTTCACCAACAGTAACGAACAGCAGTACAAGCACCGGTTCTTCAGAAGTTATTGACCTCTCTACGGTAATAAAAACATCACAAATGCTCTCGGGAGAAATTGATCTTGGCAGGCTTCTGGAAGGAATTTTGAAATTTTCAATTGAAAACGCCGGAGCCGAAAGAGGGTTTTTGATAATAGAAAATGAAAGCAATAAGAATCTCTATATTGAAGCGGAGGGAGAGGCCGAGAAAAAGACTACCGTACTTGAGTCTGTTCCCATAGAAAACAGCACCCGTCTTTCATCAACAATAGTACGGTACGTAAACAAAACCAGTGAAAATATCGTACTCAATAACGCGCATAAAGAGGGCGGCTTTACTGATGATCCGTATGTTATAGAGAACAAAACAAAATCACTTCTCTGCGCGCCAATCACTCATAAAGGAAAAATATCGGGGATACTCTACCTTGAAAATAATCTAACCACTAATTGCTTTACCGGTGAAAGGCTGGAACTGCTGCGAATACTCACTTCCCAGGCAGCGATTTCCATTGAAAATGCCAGGCTCCTGGTCCATAGAGAAAACGGGGCAAAGCTTGAAAAAGAAATGGAAATAGCCGCGAATATTCAGACCGGGCTTCTTCCCCAAAATCCGTTCATTAAGGATTATGAGATATCGGCATATATGAACCCGGCAGATGATGTGGGCGGGGATTATTACGATATTATCAACGCCGAAGGCAGAGACTGGATAGTCATAGGCGACGTTTCAGGGCACGGTGTACCGGCAGGGCTTATTATGATGATGGTTCAGACTTCTATTCATACGGTATTAACACAGCATCC
>JAAENB010000822.1 GCA_024224995.1 bacterium
CAATTTTTTTGTATGCCTCGCAAATGTTTTTTGAGGACGGCACTATAATTCAGTCCTCTGAGGTTAATAATAATTTTAGTGAACTCTATCAAAAACTTACGGACCTGGAAGCGGTCAAATCAAATAAGCCCCAGATATTTCGTTATCTTAATTACGATGATAATGATTATACAAATACCGGGTGGACAGCGTTAGACTATTCCTTGTTTACTGCTGAGAAGAAGTCGGAGACCAGCCGTTTGAAGATTACATGGACTGATTCTTACCGGACCATAAGTCCAAACAGTAATGGCGGAGTTTGTGGATGGGAATTGAGGATTGACAGCGATTCCTGCAGCCCTCAGCCTCTTTATCATTTTCAGCATGATACGGGAAGTAACCCCTCTTCTAACAAAAGTATGACTTCTACTGTTGTGCAGATATGCGATGGAGTTCCCGCAGGGAATCTTAAATTGCAGGTTTTTGGAAAACGAAGAGATGGAGATGAAGATTGCCTTCGCGGATATGGCAGCGGGTTGTTTTCCGGTGACCCATTCCCTGCTTCAATAATTATTGAAGAAGTTGAATAATTCCGGAATCTCCGAAAAGCCCTGTTGGCCCTTCCGGGCCAGCAGGGTAATCAAAATATAAGTACTTTTAGCGTTAGCGGAGTATTTTGTCAATAAGA
>JAAENB010000823.1 GCA_024224995.1 bacterium
AATCCGGAATGAGAGAGAGAACTGTTGTTCAGTGCTTCAATCTTGATTTAATAAAAGAGATTAGAAAAATAAACCCGGGATTAACAACATCGGCTCTCTTTACGTTGACTCGCGTAGAAGGGCTTCTCCTATTGGCCGGTTTTGATTCAAAAAGAGATGAGATCATTAAGAAGACAATTGCTTTAAAATCAGAAATTATATCACCTCATTATATTTATGTTACTCCTGAATTTATTAAGAAATGCCATGATAACAACATTGCTGTTATCCCCTGGACCGTAAATAAAAAAGAAAAAATGGTGGAATTACTCCGGATGGGAGTTGATGGCATCATATCCGACAACCCTGTTAGACTTTATAAAGTCTATTCGGAATGGAAAAAGATGAAGTAAAGAGACAGGTTTAGTCCACTCAAAACCACAGGATTTACAGCGATAATAACTCTTGTAAACCCCTGAAGCCGGGTCAAGCATTCGCGTTCAACCGCACTAAAATATCCTTCATTGCTTCAAGAGTTCCTTCAGCGGTCTTTGTACCAACACTGTCTTCATTGAGAGGATTATGAACGGTACCGCCAAAGTGGTTATTGTCACCAACAAGTATCATCCCATGAACCAGCATCCACGCGTGTATGTCTTTTATTGTGAGCTCTTGACCGCCATTTCTAGACCCGCCAACAGCAAGAGCCGCGCCTATTTTCCCTTTCAGTTTAAAGCCATTTCTTCTAAGAGGAAGTGTCTTATCCAGCATGCATTTTAATTGTCCGGTCATACTTCCAAAGTATACAGGAGAAATCACAAGCAGGGCATCGGCATTGCTCAGTACTTCATTGGCACTGTTTGCGACATCATCTTTACTGCAATAGTCATTTTTTTTGCAGGAATCGCAATGTACACAGGGGCCAATATTAGTTTCATGCAACAGCACTGATGAAGTTTCAAAACCCTGTTCATTAAAATAGCTTGCTGCCATCTCTTTTAATTGTATTGAATTACCATCTTTTCTTGGACTTCCCGATATTATGCAAATATTCATGTTGCGACCTCAATATGATTTATAAAAAAAGTAGTCTTTCCATATTTTCAGAGCAATACATAAAGTCAATTAAGTTTTATTATCATAAATATTCATTTTGAAATTACTCCGGAAAAAAAAGTTGAAAAATCCTGCAAGCTTACATTATATCCTCTAAAATAAGTTACTTACCGGTAAACCCTGATCCCGGGACGCATGTTTCTAACATATCGAATATAGCGTTTATCAACAGAACAACGGGCAACGGACATCATGGGAAAAACAACCCGCAAAGGAACGCGCTGGCCTCCGATAAAGCAGTAAATTACCATTCCCATTCGAAGATCCCTGGCCGCTGTACCGGAGCCAACAAGTACAGTCTTTCCCCGTACCATTTTAATGACTCCCACAGGATACTTCTTCCGGATTTTTACCGTTTCCGTTTTCTTTGGAACTACTTTTTGTGGAGCATAGCGATTGCCCGCGTTTACCAGTTTTTCATGATAGTTGTCACTAATTGTGATATCGAGAATCTGAAAAGGAACTTTTGTTGTATAAAGAGCTTTCAAGGACCACACCTGGCCCGTGGTAAAGCTCATTGAAGGAACATACCGCTGCCCTTCACTAACGTAGGTTCCCGAACTTGTTTTTACAACCCTTCCTGCATAATTGATTCCTTTCTTAAAGGGATCCTTTTTGTATATAGTCCGTTCTCTCAATCCGGTATACCCTTTCGATATCCTCAGTTTAATTTTTTCATCTTCCAGGTTATTAACTAAATAAGCTTCTTTTACATTTCCCTCTTTATCGCAATGATAGTCAATATGAAGATGATTGCCGTACCGAACCTTTGCGGTTACAAGGTCTTTCGTTTTGAGGTGTGTTCCCGGTGCTTGCTTATGATCTCCTTTTTTATGCAGCAATTGTTGGAGTTCTTTATCGTTTTGATGCAACACGCCATAGTTTGTGAATCGTATTACAATTTCATTATTCTTAACTGAGACTATCTCATATCCTTTTGTTATAAGCATTTTTCCATGGGGGCCTTTCCGCATCTTTATGTATGTGGCAAAATCCCCTTTCCGGGGATTTTTGTGAAGCGGGATCCAATTTGTCATCCCTTTCTGATATTTCCAGGTATATCCTTTATAGATTTTTTCTTTAATTTCTGCATCAGTAAGAAACCATGAATAGGTCTTTTTTTGTGGTGTTGTACACACTGCAGTAATTAGAACGAAAAGAGTTAAAACTGTTATCTTTTTCATAGTTGATCACCTATTCTTTTTCTATGACATCTTAAAAAATAATGATTAAAGTCTACTTAAAAAAAAATATTCTGTCAATAAGAAATATTGAAACGGTGAAGCCCCTTATTTATGCCAGATTACCAGTTCTCCTTCAGTTTTACTTTTTATAAATCGTGACGCGGATTCCACATTAAAACCCGAAAGGAATCCGGATATTTTCTTTTTCGTATACCACGTCATATAAGTATTATCAATCTCAATAATAGCACCATTATTTAAATGAAAAAGCCAGTCACATTCCATATAAAAGCCAAACCATTCATCCGGGAAATCGGCTTCCGCGACTCTCAGGGATATTTTATCAATATCCTCCCACTTGAAAGTTACTTTTCTTTTTTTGGATTTATCCGGAATATCTTTTTCTGTAAAACAAAGGTTATGCTTATTTGCTTTAACACTGCCAGGCAACTCTCTTTTGTAAGCAATAACAATATAAAGAACTGAGAGCAGTATGAAGGGGAAAAGAAACATTCTGAAATCGGATACGGAATCAGCAATAAAATAAACCGCTATTAGTAAAATTACAAATAGCACTATAAATTTTAAAAATTCAAGTAGTATTTTAAGATGTATGTTCTTCACGGTAAACTGCATATATCATTTCCCCCAAGTACATGTCAAGAACATTCCCCTGCGCCCAAAACTAAAAAGTATTTGCTTTTTAACACAAGATCAGCTCCTGTACCATTTATTATTAAATCTCTATACGATAATGGTGAGAATATGAGTCAAAACAAAGCTTTTATTGCATTAAAAGAATCTATAGAATCATACGCGCCAATTTCCAATGAAACATGGTCTGCGTTAAAAACGGTCTGTAAATTCAGAATGATTGATAATCACCAGGTTCTCTACCAAACCGGAGAGGTGCCGGTGTCATATTCTTTTGTTTATTCAGGGTTGTTTAGAATGTTTATTACCGATGAAAAAGGCAACGAGTACAACAAGATTTTTTTTGATGATGAAACTTTCCCCGGTTCAATGGCGGCACTGTTAAATTCCACCCCGTCCCGGTTCACGATTGAAGCACTGGAACCATCTTCAATTATAGAAATCAACTTTAACGGGTATAGAAAACTGCTCATAGAAAAGCATGATTTAAAACTATTTCAAATTTATTACCTGGAAAAAAACTGGTTGCTCGCGAAAGAGGCCCGTGAAGTTGAAATAGTCCAGAGTAACGCAACTGAGCGTTATAAAAAATTTTTAGAAGAGCACCCGTCACTGGAAAAACGTCTGCCGCAGTACCATATCGCTTCTCATTTAGGTATAACACCAACACAACTGAGTAGAATTCGAAAAACAACCGATGTTATCAAGTGATGTACATGGCACCGGCTGATTTCTTTTGAGCCTTTATTTCAATCCAATAATGGCCGATCCCAATGTTTATTCAGAGATCCATTTTTCTTTAACTGCGGACGCCAAAACAAATAATTGCCGACAAAGATTCCAATACGAGAGAATAAAGGAGTTAATAATCCGCTGTTCGAATATTCGGGAGCAGAAAAACTGTTAAGTTCTTCCTGATCGAAATGACCACGTGTCCCCAGGGTTGTCCCCATTGCTTTAAACTTGTTTAAAACAGATCTATTTAAAGCATCGGGCTGGTGTCTGATTCCTTCGCATCCGCCTCGTATAATCATACCCATATTTTCTACGCCTAACTCTTTACACAGGTTAGCAAGCTGACGATCAAGAGCACGGGCATGACAGGCCTCTCGAAATCCGAACTGGCATAAAAAGCCTAATTTAACGGAATTATCCTTTCCAACAAAATCATGTAAGCGGTATACCCATCGAGATGCGGAAGGTGTTAACCCGTACGTATAAAGAGGAAATGCCAGAAGAATAGCTTCTGATTCCGCGAATATTTTTTTTGCCGCTTCATCAGTATCAATTTCATTATGGTAAATTATTTCAGTGCTATTGTTATTAATCGAATTGAAGCCCTCACAAAAAGCCTCAACAACTATAGTGGTATTCCCTGTCTTTTTTCGTGGTGAAGCATTAATTATTGTTAAGTGCATCTATAAGCTCCTTATCATTTTTTCCTATTATGAATGTCCCGATATAATTTTTTTCTTTGTTTTTATTGTTTTTGTTTAAACAATAGGAGATATCTTTCAAACGCTGCTCATCTCTGCCGTGAAAATCTTCTATTAAAAGACCTTTTTTCCAGTTTAGATTATACCGGGGGTAATGAGCCGACTTTTTATTCTCATCAAGACGCATGTACGCGCACCCCATTGGGAGAAAGCGGTTAATTGCGGAAAGCAAGGTAGGACTGAGCATTCCAAACCGTACATCCGAAACCATTAACTGAATTTCACTCTCAATAAGCTTCTTAAGAATTTGCTTCATATCGTCTTTATGAATACATAAACCAGGTGTTTTGACCCAGCAGCCAAAGCAGCCAATACACTCTTTAATATCTTTTTCCCGCAAAAGAATAGATTCAACCTGGTGCCCCTGCTCTTTCAGAACTGCTTCCGCATCGGCAGCAGCAAGATCAACAGCTTTTTTTTTCCGGTCTGAGTTACCATTTAAAAGAACTATTTTCACTTAGATCCTCCTTTAAACTTTTTATATGCCTGTATAATTATCGCTTCACCTGTTTCATATAGTATTTTTGAAATTGCTTCATCGGAATTATCCGGCAGCATATCATTCATAACCGCTTCAGCCAGCCCGGAGGTGAAGATTGCCATCTTGAGTAATAAATCTCTTAGTGTTTCATCGGGTAGATCTGAATACGGGCTGTCTTCTTTTAATTTTATGAGCGACTCTTCTGTAAGATCATTGTAGCTTTTGTTCTTTGATTCATTTATTAAGATCCGGTAAAATATTGGCTCCTCTCTTGCGAATCGGACCTGTGCCAACCCCATATTGAGGAAAGAGTCATTACTATTTGTGCTCATTGCTGCTTGTTGGTATTTTTCAACTATGTTGTTTATAACATCCTTTTTTAATTCATCCATAGAGGGATAAAATGAATAAATGGGTCTGCTCGACAAATTTAACTGTTTGGCAACTTCACGAGCAGTAATCATTTTCAAACCGCCCTCTTTAATTAATTCCAGAGCAGCTCGTATAATTTCTTCTTTTGATGTTTTATGTTCCGGCGCCATTCCCCCCCCCCATAGGTTACAGACGTTATGCAACACTAGTTGCATAACGTCAACAATTTTTCTTTTTTTTATTTATTAAAAAATTTGAGTTATCAACCTATGTAAATGACATTGCTTGTTTTTTTCCGTATTTTTATCATAACAAGCATAAATCAAATCGAGGATTATTTATGGATATAAAAGATATAGAAATTAAAACAGAATGTTCGGGAGTAGATTGGCAGATTGTGTCAGATACATTGAAAAACGTTGGTATGGCATATCATGACCCTGCCCTGCATAAAAAAGCTTTTGAAAACAGTTATGTCACTGTTTTTGTGTATCACAACAATGAGATGATCGGTTTCGGCAGAGCTCTTTCTGATGGAGCATATCAGGCTGCTATTTATGACATGGCGGTGAATCCAAATTTTCAAAAAAAAGGTCTGGGGAGTACAATAATAGAAAACATTATGGCCCGGCTTCCGGAGTGCAGTATTATTTTGTATGCTTCACCGGGAAAAGAAGGTTTTTATCATAAAAACGGTTTCAGGAAAATGAAAACAGGCATGGCTCATTTTGTTAAAGGTGAAGAAATGGCGGAAAAAGGTTTCACTGAGTAAGGCAGCGCCAATTGGAGGCCAAATATGATTCGACTACTGCGTTCTAATAACACCTATTCCAAATCGTTGAAAGGAGACTTCAGCCGCAGCTTCTGGTTAGAAAACATGCCCGGGAATCCCGCTCCGCCGCTCCGAGGGTCTAACAGGTGCGATGTTGCTGTTATCGGCGGTGGGTTTACGGGTCTTTCAACGGCCTATCATACGCGGAAACTGCTCCCCGGATCGGCTGTTCGGGTTCTTGAGGCAAACAGATGCGGTTTTGGAGCCAGCGGACGCAACGGCGGCTTTTCATCACCACTTTTCGGAATGGGCAAAAGCCTCACTGCCTTGCTGTACGGCAAAGAACAAGCCATGGCGGCCCATCACTATATGGAAGACGCTGTGGACTATGTGGATAAAATCGTTCATGAACACGCTATTGATTGCGATTACGAACGAAGCGGCAACATGCTGGCTGCCACTACACAAGCCCAGGTAGAACGAATCGAACAGGAGTTACGCATCGCAGAGAGCTGGAATCTTAAAGGAATCGAAGCCCGGGACGAAGCCCCGTTGGCTGATGAGTTTCAAACAGGGCTGTACCGCCGCGGTCTGTTCCAGCGCCGCAGCGCATTGTTAAACCCGGCTCGCCTGGCGCGCGGATTGATGCGAATCGCTCAGGAAACGGGTGCTATAATCCATGAGATGTCGCCGGTGCTCTCCATTGCGGAGGAACCGACGGGCTTTCGCATTCGCACCCCTGAGGGAGAGCTGCACGCAGACCGGTTGGTATATGCCACAAACGCGTACTCGGGCCTGTTTCCGCGCCTCGTTGCGAAACAAACTCCTGTTTTTCAGCACATCGTCGTTTCTGAGCCCTTAACGGACGCTCAACTAAAATCAATCGGCTGGAAATCCCGATGCGGATTGGAAGATGCCCTTAGCCTCATGCATTACTATCGACTAACTGCCGATAACCGTATTTTAATGGGTGGGGGAAATATATCACCGGTCTTTGGCCGCAAACTCAATTATGACTCGAACAAAAAAGTATTCGCTCATTTAGAACAGCATGTGCTCAATGTATACCCGCAACTAAAAGAATTGAAGTTTACCCATCACTGGGGCGGGCCTGTGTCAATTACCGTAAACCTGGTTCCTGTTATTGGATACCTGGGTCGTAAACGGCGAGCGCTTTTTTCACTGGGCTTAATGGGCCATGGTGTATCAATGGCCCCGTACAATGGGCTCTGCCTGGCTGAATTGCTGGCGGATCAAAAAAGCAAACGTACTGAAATGTTTTTTGTTGGCCGCCGGACGATTCCCTGGCCGCCCCAGGTGATCCGTTTTCCAATAACGCACGGAGTTCGTGCTTTGCTCAAGCTCGAAGACCGCTTGCGTTGGGCTAAGGGACGCTAACAAATAATTATTAAAGAGAGGAAAAGCATATGACGATTTTATTTACTCCCGCAAAAATAGGTTCAATAGAACTAAAAAACCGTTTTGTCAGTTCAGCTACGGTAGAATGCCTTGCTTCGGAAGATAACCGTCTCACGGAGAAATACTACAAGGTCTATGAAAGACTGGCTAAAGGCGGTGTTGGTCTTATAATTCCGGGAAACTATTTTATTAACCCCATTGGAAGGGCTGTTGATAAGGTTCTCGTCATAGACCGCGATGATGTTATTGATGACCTGCGAAAACTTACTGATATTGTTCACCGCTATGGAGCCAAAATTGTTGGTCAAATTAATCACGGCGGGCGGCAGTGCAATCCCGGCCTTATTGGTGAGCAGCCCGTGAGCCCATCGGGGGTGCGGGATACACTTAGCGGCATAAAACCGCGTCAAATGTCGGTACAAGAAATTGAGGAAACGATTTCAGCCTTCGCCGGCGCAGCAGGCCGGATTAAAAAAACAGGATTCGACGGAGTACAAATCAACGGTGCTCATGGCTATCTGGTGAACCAGTTCCTTTCATCATACACCAACCGGCGCAGGGACCAGTGGGGAGGTTCACTTGAAAACAGAATGCGCTTTGTAACCCGTATTTATGAAGAAATTAGAAATGAAGTTGGTGCCCATTATCCGCTTATTATAAAAATAAATTGTGAAGATGCGATTAAGGGTGGCATTACCCTTGAAGAAAGTATTGCAATGAGCAAGAAGCTGGAAGCACTGGGATTTGATGCCATTGAAGTGAGCGGCGGGATTAAAGAGACCGG
>JAAENB010000824.1 GCA_024224995.1 bacterium
ATGTTATCACTTCAAGGGGCTGAGGACAAATCTTTTATAGAGTCTGTTTTATGTCAAGAAAAAAAATAAACCGGATAAAATTAAAACGGTGATATCATGTTGGAAATATAAACCCCTGCTATGATTATCGGGCATAATTTTCCCCTGGTTGTTTCTTATTTGCGAAGTGCTCCGATTATATTTTCCATTTCTTCTATATACTTCTCCAGGGCATTACGGCCTTTTGCCGTTAGTGCTGCCGTTGTATAGGGCTTGTTATCTTTAAAGGTTTTATTGATGTCAATATAGGACGCTTCGCTTAATTTTTTCAGCTGTATTGAAAGGTTTCCTGAGGTAAAGTCGAGACTGTTTTGCAGCTCGTTAAAACTTACTTCTTTTTTATCGCTCCCGGCCAGATACGTTACGATTCGCAGCCGGCTTTGCTCATGGATCAGTTTATCAATTTTATCGGCCACTGTTTAGTCCTCCTTTTGAGGACTGCTTATATAGGCATGGATCGAGAAAATGAGGCAGCCAAAACCAAAGGAGCATATTGCCGCGATAGGAGCAGGGATAACTGCCACTGCGATAATAACCAATCCCCAGAGAAACATCCAGCTCCCGCTTAGAGTATACTGCGAAATCTCGGCAAAATTTCCAAGAATATTCAGGAACAACCCAATACCAATACTTACGGTGGGAATAATAAAATAGTATTGCTCATTGATAAACCAGTATACAATAAAAAAGATCATCGTAGTCCAGAACACTCCCACCACATGGAGAGTTTTCCGCGTTACCAGCTCCCGCATGGCACTCCAGGAATTATATTTTGATGTGGCTGTTAACGAACGGTTCCAGAAAACTATTTTTAAGACTCCTAAAGCCAGCCAGCCAGCGACTATTACACCCCATAAAACATTCCGGTATAATTCCGGTATACCGTCATAGCTGCCGTACCCCATAATAAGCCATTGATAAATCCCGCCTATCACCAGGATACTGATCCCAAGCAACAGCGCCTGAAAGCGAAAATGAAGCGGAAGCAGGAGCTGCTGAAAAGAAGGCCTGGTTTTGGCCAGGGTCTCTTTTATAATGCTTATATCTTCCATGATCTTTTCTATTTGAGATTCATTTAATGCTTTCATTATCTACCTCCACTATAAAGTACTTTATGATACAAACTACTTTACATCAATAATATAGTAAACAATTGATATTTTGACAAGTTTTTCTGTGATTATTTTGCGTTTTTTTTGGAACAATGGCCCTTCAAAAACCGTCTATTTTATGCAATGCAAAAAAACACTCATAAGGAGACGGTTAGTGAAGACGATTGTAAAAATATTATTAAAAGCAGCTGCCCCGTTCATTATCGTGCTCTTAACCCTCTCCTCATGCGAATTCGTCGAATATCCCTATTATATTGAAGAG
>JAAENB010000825.1 GCA_024224995.1 bacterium
TGGTTTCAGAGACGTTGCAGTGCAACGCCTCTACGGGCCTGTTTCCGAAGATATTGCCCGGGTCAACACCACGGAGGGGTTAAACCCCAAATAAACACCGTGTACGGGCACGGCGCGCCGTGCCCGTACGCGTACCAAATCCCCTCGCAGGGGTCGCATCCCTCCTCAGAGTCTCCATAGCCCTGGTCTGAAACCAGCCAGTAAAGGCGTTGCACTGCAACGTCTCTCAGAACCAAACCCTTCCCGGAGCATCTTCGTAAAACAGACCCCGGTGTAACCACAGTTTCTTCCGTGATTTATGAACCCTGGGAAATATTTACTTTACACAAGAGTGCCCATCTGTATTTTGAATTGGCAGGAGCGAAAAGGAGAGAACATGAATCAAAAGAACGGGTGGCAGTTAAAAGAAAGCGGGCCAGAGGCCTATGAGAAATATATCGTACCGGCATTTGCCGGGGGCTGGGCACAGGGGCTCATAGAACGGGCAGGGCTTAAGCCAGGGGAACGGGTTCTGGACGCGGCCTGCGGAACAGGGATCGTTGCCCGGAACGCAGCGGCAGCAGTGGGCACAGCTGGAAAGGTAACCGGTGTTGACGTAAACGAAGTGGTGCTGGAAAAGGCCCGGCAATTAGGCGGGGCGGGCGGCATTGAATGGCTGTGCGGAAGTGCCGTTGATCTGCCGGTTCCTGACGGGGAATATGACGCGGTACTCTGCCAGCAGGGCCTGCAATATTTTCCGGACCGGGACCGGGCATTGAAAGAGATGTTCCGCGCGCTGGTTCCCGGGGGACGGGTACTGCTCAGTGTGTGGCGGTCAATGGAATATTTTCCTTTTTATATGGCGCTGCGTAAAGCCCTGGAACAATACATCAGTCCCGGCGCGGCAGCGGGTCTTGAATCGGCTTTTGTTATGAAAGAACCCGGAATGTTGAAAGAGCTCTTAAGAAAGGCGGGATTTGCTGATATCATGGTACACCTGGATATCAGGCAAATGAGATATCCCAACCCGGAAGAATTCATCACCGGCGGAATGGCAGCCTCGCCCTTCGCGCCGGACTATTTCGCTTTAGATGAAAAAGTCCAAAAAGAAATGCTGCGAACCATTTGTGAGTCACTTACCGGCTATATCGATGATGAAGGGTTGGCGGCACCAATGGAAGCGTATGTTGTAAGAGCCGTAAAATAACAGAAGATAATAACAGTTTGCATGAAGGGTGTAGTAGGGGAGAGGCATGCCTCTCCCCTACTACACGTGACGCAACGTCGCTATTTCCTGCTTATCCAATAATTCGGTTTTCTGTTTAAGTGCATTACTGCGATTATTTTTATTTCATTGTTGTGGACCTGGTAGATAATACCATATGGGAACCGGTTGGTTAAAGAGCGACGAGTGTTTTTTGTTAATTGAGTCCATGCACCCGGGTATTTGATAATGCGCTGAATTGTAGAATATATTTCTTTTGCAAACTCATGTCCTAATCCATCTTGAATTTCTTCATAAAAATCAACTGCTTCGGTCAATTCACGTTCCGCATAAGGATGAAAGAAATAATTCATTTCGATAATCGTTTATGTATCTTCTTAAAAACTTCTTCTCCGGGAATAGTTTTAACCTTACCGGAATTTATCTCCTCGACTCTTTTTTCAGCTTCCTCTGCCCATAGATCATTAATCTCTTTTTGAGATGGATTTAGACTGTTAAGAAGTTTGTCTATAAGCCGGGTTTTTATATCAAGCGGCAAGGATTCTGCTTCGGAAAATAATTCATCTACTTTTATCATAACTTGTTTTACCTCTATAGATATAAAATACTAAAATTAAATTTTATGTCAAGTACAATAGCCGTAAAATAACAGAAGAGCGAACCTGTGTAGTAGGGGAGAGGCATGCCTCTCCCCTACTACACAGGTTCTACTACACAGCTCTTCTAAATAAATCAGTAAAAATGCCGATTTTTTTTATAGATCTCGATGCAGGTCAAAGAAATCCCATGCTGCAGCACTGGCACTGATATCTTTATTAACTTCCCCGATGAACGGGATCTTAGCCGAAGTTCCAGGCCAGGTGTGGCCGCCATCGGTAATTTTAAAGAGAACAACTTCAGTGTTGGCATCGCAACGGGAGTAGGTAAATTTTGTTACCAGATCGGAAATGTATTCTATAGCCGGATCGGAAGAGCAGCTATTGTGCGCGACCCATTTGTTAATAGCGTCTTCAACGCCTTCACCCCAGTCATCTTCAGTGTCGCCTTCATAGGGATAGCTGGTGTCGGCAGTACCGTGAAAAGCGGCAATAGAAACAGGAGCCCTGTCCGTACACGCGTCAAAGTAGCGGATACCGGCAACAGGAGCAACAGCGGCAATGCTGTCAATTGAACAGGCAGCAAGGGAAGCCATTTGTCCGCCCACGGAATAACCGGTAATAAAAATACTGCCGGAGTCAACAGCGATTTTCCCGGAAATATCATTAATAACGTCGCTCAGAAAAAGGATATCATCCGGTTTGCCTGGCTCGCCATATACATTCCAGGTCATGCTTTTACCATTGGGATGAACAACAGCAAAGCCGTTCTCCTCGCCAACGTCTCTCATTTTGCTGATAACGTCGGCTTGCTGCCAGCCGGTAGAAGGCTTGCCGTGAAGGTCAAGCACCAGTGGAATAGAGCTGCCGTCATAGCCCGATGGAATAAACAGTTCATAACTGCGGGTTTCTCCGCCCGATACGATATCAATTTTTTCAACTCTCGAGTCACACCCGACAGTAAGAAAAACAGAAACCACAAGGGAAAAGAAAAAGAATTTAGATGTTGATAGAAATTTCATAGTAACCTCCAAAATTTTATTCATGTAAACGACTGAGTACATTGGGACAAAGATAATTCAGAGGCTTATATGTCAATAAAAAATGTACATACGAGGTGTTTTTGTGCAGTCTTGTTGGACGGTTTCCGTAAACCCTTCTTAAAAAAAAATGGTAACTGCTTGACATCATTATATTAAACTGTACTGTGTACCTCTTCCTTAGTCATTTAAATCTCGAGAAATAGCGTGTAGGAAAGTAATTTTCCGGTTAACACTGAGCAATATATTTTATGAAGATGTATATATTAATAAAAGAATCGATCCCGCATGGTTATGCGATGGTGGCAATCGCTTTTAAGCCCAGGGAAGAGTGGCCAAAGCCGTTTAAATTTTACCGGCTGTATAGATAGCAAGAATATGAATACACCTGAAAAATACACCTATGAAGAAATGGACCGGCTCAGGGAGGAGTTGGATATCCTGTCGTCCCTGATTCTAAAGATCAGGATAGATATGGATCTTGATACATTCCTGAACGAGATCATTTTTACCCTGAGAGACAAAGTTCCTTTTGACGGGTGCAATATATCGGTCATTGATGAGCGGGGGTATATGCGGGTCCATAAGATCTCTCCGTCGGAAATATCAAAAGAAGCCCGGCTTTCGGAAGAGTATCTTGAAAAGATCTATTCCGAACGGATTGATTATAGAGCAAGTAATGACTGGGCCTCTATTGCCGCGCGTGAGAAAAAAGAGATCTATTATCCCGATATCGAAATGGAAGATTTTTTACCTGAATACCAGGAAAACCTGAAACTCTACGGTATTACCGGTCTGTATTATGTGCCCATAATCATTGGAGATATGGTCTTCGGTACCATGCGTTTTCATAATTTTGAAAAACCCATGAAACTTACGGGATTTGAGAAAAAAATCATCCAACGCCGGGTCTCTATTGTGGCCAAAGCCATTGAAAATTTTACTCTCTATAACGATATAAAAAAGAAAAACAGGACCATAGAAATGGATCTTGAACTGGCAAAGGAGCTTCAGAATAAAGTTCTGCCGCAAAACCTGCCGGATATGCCCGGAGTTTCCATAGAAACATACTATATGCCAATGATCGAAGTGGGTGGGGATTTTTTTGATTTTATATACCCCGACAGGGGAAAAAACGAAAAGTTTGGTGTAATTATGACTGATGTTTCGGGGCATGGTGTTTCTTCCGCTTTTATTACCAGCATGCTAAAAGTATCTTTTCAGAATTCCTTTATACGAAAAAACGCTGCCAGGCCGGCAAAAGTTTTATCCAGGATCAACCATACCCTTTTGAATAATATGGGCGATCATTTCTGTACCGGCTGCTACGCGTTTTTTGATCTTAAAAAAAGAAAAGCAGTATTTGCCAATGCCGGACATACCCCGGTATACCGGATCAAACGGAATTTTGGAGAGGTCTTTCCTATTCGGCCAACGGGTTCTGTTATGGGATATTTTGAGGAGATTGTATACCGCGAGCATTCTATTAACCTGGAACCCGGAGACCGCTTTGTCTTCTTTACTGATGGGCTCACTGAAGCCATTAACAAAGAAAAAACCATGTTCGATAAGAAACTGCTCTCACTATTCTATAAATACTATGGAATGCCAACAAAAGAATTTCGTGATCTCATTATCCGGAAGCTCAAGGAACACGCCCTTGAGGGAATGAAAGAAACTTTCGAAGATGATGTAGCCCTTGTGGTAATCGACATTGAGTAGTACGCCCTGTGGGCGTAGTTGACCCCTATCTTTTCTTATAATACTTAACCATTTTAACCCCGTTCCCTGATTCATTATATTCAATCCGGTCGAAAATATTTCTAGCCATGGGAATGCCCCTGCCGTGGGCCAGCATTTCTTGCCGGGCCTGTTCCCCGTTGTCCGCGACAACCTGTTTATGGTTGAAACCACTGCCGTCATCGAGCACGCTGAACTCAATTTTTTCATTATCCTGAGAGTATTCAATACGGACTTTTTTTTCGAAATTTTCCGGGTTTTGCTGCCGGGAAGCCACTAATTCAAAATAATTGTCCTCTTCCAGCGCGGCGGATTTTTCATCGAATGTTATTTCAAGGTTGCCGTGTTCAATGGCATTGATAATAATTTCCTGAATAGCGATTTTAACCATTGCAACTTGACTTCTCTTCATGTATTTATTCAGGTTCCGGGTAATTCTATGGCTGATCTCACCGGCAGTAAACAGGTAATTCCCAATCCGGTAGCCCTGAGTTTCATAGAGCAGATCCCTGAGCAGGGCGTCGTCCGTCACCCGGGAAGCCTTGCCGATTATCTCTTCTTTCCCGCCAATATTGATATATTCAAGCCGTACTACCATTTCAATCGGTTCCGTGTTTATAAGCGACCTGAACTCCGCTCTCAGTTTCACCGGGTCTTTTTCTTTTAGAAACAGTTCAATCTGTTCTTTAATAAGACGGTTCGTCATGGATATACCGTCTTTTTCTCTCGCGTATAAAAGATCAAAGAAATTCGTGGTATCAATTTCATCGGGCTCAATATTAAAACGCTGGAACAGGGTGGAATTGACCGTGATAAAGTTCAGTTTATCATCAAGAATAAAAATAATATCATCGGAACCTTCAACCAGGAATTTATACCGTTCTTCGGAAAGGGTAATTTCTTTGTTTGCCGCGTCCAGGTCCGTAATTTTTTCTTTGAGATCCCGGTTAAGCCCGGCAATATGGTTGTGCATCTGGAGAAACCGGTCACCCAGAATTAAAGAAGTACCAAAAACAAGAACCAGGAGACCGTATTTCGCGATCCCTAAATGAAGAGCCAGGAAGAGAGAATCATAGAGATCAAATACAACACACACTGCCAGGATCGTTGTGCCGATGAATAATTTACCGTGATCAGTTTTAAATAAGGCTCCGGGAAAAGCCCGCGCCCGGGAAAGGCCGGGATTATAATCTTTGAGAGAAGTAAAGAAAGGGATGCTTACTACAGCCAGTATATAATAGGCCGCAATAGCCATTGCAGTGACCTGCCACATGTGCATTAAATTAACCGCCATGGACAGGGGAACGAAAATAGTTGAAACAACCATTAAAGCCGTATATATCCCCAGCCCTTTTACAAAACGGCTTACCTTTTTGCTCAGAAGGTAATCAATGAAGGCGCCAATAAAGGGCAGGGGAGTATATAAGGCAATTATTTTTATTTGATATATGAGCGCTGTATCCGGAATATAGGAGCTGATTATGGGATTTTGAAAATAATAATAGACAAAGATCATTACCGAAAAGAGACCATAGTATAGATAGAAGCGGTCCGCGGTTCTATACATAAAAAGAAAGAGATGGAAAAGGCCCACTCCCAGGTATAAGAAGGTGAGAATGAGTTGAGTGGTACGGGAATAGGTTGCAGCAATATTTTCGTAAATATCAACCCGGTAAGGGCCCATCCGGTAAAAACCCGTGTCCGTATATGCCGGGTCGCCGATTATATGAAAGGCCAGGATATTTTCGCCTTCTTTAAGGAAGCAGGGGTTAATAGGAAGAGCTGCCTGGCGCAGGTTCCGCTGCCGGGATATATCTCCGTCTTTTGTAAGAAAAACCTCTTTTTTTACCAGGTGACTGTTTATATATATCTCCCAGTTAATCCCTATCTGGGCAAGGAAAATGCCCAGGATTTTTGTTGATTGCTCTTTGGTGAGATTAAAGCCCGTAATAAAAGTAAAATGCTCGGCTTTGTTGTCTTTCGCGAATGGGAACGTTCTTTTGGGAAGCCCTTCCAGGCCCAGTTCATATACCCGGAGTTTGCGGCCCGTGGTTTTTGCCCCGGGGATCTTTTTCCAGGTATCATCAGTAGGCAGCTCAGCGGTCCATTCATGGGAAAATCCTTTTTTTACAAACATATCCTGCATGGTTAAATCTACGGGCAGGGCATAGGTTTTCCCCGTGAATAAAAGGACGCATGCGCACAGAAGCAGGACGTGGTGTATTTTTATCATACCTTCCTCTAAAAATCTGAAATTGAAACTCGAAATATCTTTTTGCCGATAGAGGACCGGTTTCGAGATTGAGGATTTAACCTTTTTCAGTAAAATTGTACAGGTTTCCCGGAATTAATCAATAAAAAAAAATATTTCGTGAAAGCATTGGGGGATTTATTGTTTTTTGCTTTTTTCAAGGAAAAGGTCATTAAATCCCGTGGGATGCCCTTCAATAAAACCTCCGGGAAACCTGTTGAGCAATGGAATGGAAGGGAGTTCTCCCGGAACAGCTAAAGCGATTACATGATCATCAATTTTTAGAGTTAGCTTTTTCTCGCAGAGCTCCTCAAGAACAGCATAAATTTCCTCTTCACTATAAGAGGTGTTAAAGCGTTCATTAAGCAAACTGCCGATTTTTTCTTCAAAGGGAGCCTCTTCAGTCAAGAGATAAACCTGCCGCTGAAGTCCCAATAAACGGTGGGTTCTCTGTACTGCGCAGTTCCTGGTATCGAGGATATCAATATGTTCTCCCGAATCATTCATAGAGAGAACAGGAGCGTCGGTTTTCCAGAATTCGGAACGCCAGTTGTCCATTAATGCTGCGGCAGCTTGAATGCCCGGGCGTTCTTCATATTCAGTGAGTTTCGGATCATCAAAGGTATGATGCCAGTCAACAGGAAGAAAGCAATAGGATAAATTTCGTAAGTCCTCTTCTTCCAGGTCATAAATATATGAATATACCGGTATTGGGCGAAGCGGGATAGCAATTTCCCGGGAATTGTTAAAATAATAGTTATACCGGTGAATCTGGATTCTTGAAAGATAGGCCGGAGGCTGCAAATGTTCAATCAGGGGGACAATGGATTTAAGAGAAAAATATCTATCGTCCTCTTCTTCCGGGAATCCCCAGAGAAAGATCCAGGATATGCGCATGCCCAGTTCCCGTCCCCATTTTAACAATTGGATATTTTGATATGCTTTAACCCCTTTATTCATAATTGATAAGACATCGCTTAAAAGGCTTTCAATACCCGGCTGCAGCCAGATGACATCGCTTTCTTTTAAGAGCTGCAGCTGTTCTTTACTGGTATTTGATTTTACTTCAAAATAGAGATCCCGGTTTACGCCATCGTTTGCCAGGTGGGGAAGCAGTGTTTTATAATAGTCAAGACTGAGAATACAGTCAGTTGAAATAAACCTGGTAACGCCGTATTTATTCTCAAATTGATTGATTTCATCAATCACCCGGTCCGGATTTTTCTTTCTAAAGGTTATCCCTTCCTGGTTCATACCGCAAAATTTACATTGATGTTTGGCTCCCCACCAGCAGCCCCGGGATGACTCAAGAGGCAGGGCAGGCTGAATATATTGACCAATAGATGAGTTGCCAAGAGCGTCAAAGAAGTCTTCATAATCGGGAATAGGGACTTCGTTGAGGTCGGCAACAACCTGGCGTGGTGTTGCCCCGGGAGTATTTTCGTAGTTGTTAATTCTGTGGACAGGCCCTAAAACGCCGGGAGCTAATTCTTCCGCCGGAATATCGCGGCCCTGGTCAAGCATTTGATTTACCAGGTCCGCAATGATGGTGTCGCATTCACCGGAAACGATATAATCAACCCAGGGAAAACATTTATGAGTGGTATGGCCCATGATTGTTTCACAATGAGCGCCTCCCATGAGAGTAATAACAGAGGAGTCCAGTTCCCTGAGTTTCCACAGAAGAGCAAGGGATGCCGTATGCTGAAAAAAGACCGAAGAACAGCCAACTATTTTAGGCTGTAAAGAGAGAACTTTTTCAGCCAGGTCATTGATATATTCAACAGCAATGCTGCGGATCTCACGCAAGTATTCTTTTATGTCTCCGGAATATTCAAACCGCTCAATATGTTCTTTATTAAGCTCTATTATTTTTTCCAGGAATATGTTGTCATCCTCAGGATTAACTGACCCGGGAAAAGCCGCTTGCGCGAATGTCCATTCACCAAAAAGATATCGCTGCGCGTCAAAGGCCCCAAAGAGGTAGCGTTCAAGACCAAGGGTGTCGGCAAAATGAATGTTTTCGTATAACACTTTGCTTGTAATACCGGCAGCGTTGAGAACAGCTTTAATAATGCCAAGCCCGGGATTTGCCCGTGTTAAACTGAAGTATGGCATATTCATAAGGCATATATCAAGAGTATTATTTTTCATGGTAATGATTCTCCTCAGGAAGCAAGTACATTTATAATAAGGCACAATAAAAGCAATGTCAATTCTTTATTTTTTCAACCAGGAGTTCGGAAAAGCCTGCGGGATGAGTAACAATAGATCCCCCGGGATACTCTTTTAACGAAGGAATGGGGGGCAGGTCTCCCTGTACTGCCAGGCTTATGAGGCGTTTGTCCAATTTAAGAAGAAGTTTTTTATCACATAGTTCTTTAATCACAGAA
>JAAENB010000826.1 GCA_024224995.1 bacterium
GAAATATCTGGGGCTTATTTGATTTGACCGCTTCCAGGTCCGTAAGTTTTTGATAGAGTTCACTAAAATTATTATTAACCTCAGAGGACTGAATTATAGTGCCGTCCTCAAAAAACATTTGCGAGGCATACAAAAAAATTGATGATATAGTGAAAGCGAGTGTTACGCCAATAACCAGGCTTAATTTTGAAAGAGACTTGTTTATAAAATTCTTGAATCCCCCGGGGGATTTCTCTTTTTTGAATTCAGCCATTTCTTGTTTTAGATCGTTGATTTCTTGCATTAGTTTTTTTTCGTTCATTTGTTTCTCCTTAGTGATTTAGTAATTGTTATAAATTTTTTGCAAGGCGTCTTTGAAAATACTATTTCCATTTGTTTTTGTCCCACCTGGCGCTTCCCCACCTGGCAGCGTCATTATCGTCAGGCGGGTTCTCTTCGTCAAAGCCGAGGCCGCATCCGCTAAAGAGCAGAAGCGATAAAGCAAAGAGTAAGACAGGAATACCGAAAGATTTAGTTTTCATTTGTTTCTCCTTGAAATATTTTATTAATTAAAATAAGAGCGCAAAGCAGAGAGCGATATAAAACACGCAGCTTAACACATACTTATTATAATGCCTGTTTGGCGGCGGAATCCTGGTATTATTACCAGGTTTTGGGGGGCGGCTTGTATAAAAATTTATTTTATGTATTTGACTTTGCCTGTTGAAGAAAACAGGCATTATCCATACTCCTATAATAGAGTTTATGGTCAACAGTTTTTATTATTCATCCCGGGATTCCAGCTAAAATTTTCAATTTCATATTGACAAAATGCTCCGTGAAAGGTTAAAAGTACTAAATTTTTGATAGCTGATTGATAAACAGGAAACAACTAATGAATTACACAGACCTTGCGAAGAAAAGCCTGGAAACGGGCACCATTGAAAACGAAGATATCCGCCAAATACTAAGGGCCCCTGACGTGGAGCTGTTACCCCTGCTGGAATCGGTATACCGGGTACGGTATAAATATTATCAAAACAACGTAAAGATACACATCCTGCACAATGTGCGAAGCGGCAACTGCACGGAAGACTGCCGGTACTGTGCCCAGTCAAAAGAGTCACACGGAGCAATAGAGAGTTATCCCGTAAAGAGCGATGACGAGATCCTGGAAGCGGCGGCACTGGCGCACAAAGCAGGAGCTTATCGTCATTGCATGGTATTTTCAGGGAGGGATCTTGCGGGAGACCGGATAGAAACCATCTGCCGGGTGGTGAAACAAATAAAAGAAAGATATCCCATGGAGATATGCGTATCGGCGGGGTTTTTAACCGCGGAAGACGCGGAGCGGCTCAGAGGGGCAGGGGTAAACCGGTATAATCATAATCTGAATACCAGTTCCGGCTATTATGAAGAGATCTGTACAACGCACGATTATTCCAAACGGGTAGAGACCATACAAACGGCAAAATCGAAGGGGCTGGATATATGCAGCGGGGTAATCATCGGCATGGGAGAATCGGATGATGATATTATCAGCATGATAGCTGAGCTGAAGCAGGTAGAGGCAAAATCGATTCCCATTAATTTTTTCATCCCAACGGAAGGCCACCGCATACCCGAGTTCCCGGAACTCACGCCGAATTATTGCCTCAGGCTGCTGGCGGCGTTTCGCTTTGCCATTCCTGAAGCGGAGATCCGCGCTGCAGCCGGAAGAGAGCATCATCTTCGTTCGCAGCAGGCCCTTTGTTTATACGCGGTAAATTCAATCTTTGCCAGGGGATATTTAACCACTGGCGGAGACGATATAGAGACAACGAAGCGCATGATAGAGGATAGCGGGTTTGTTGTGGAGGAGATAGAGGAGTAAGGGACGGTTCCAGGTTCAAGGTGGTGTTTATTTGGGTTTGCCCCTCTGTGACGTTTTTGTGTAGGGGAGAGGCATGCCTCC
>JAAENB010000827.1 GCA_024224995.1 bacterium
CAGTTTTTCCTTTGATAAAGTCAAAGAAATATTAAAATTAAAAATAGAAGAAAAACTGGGGATCTTTGCCGGGATTGAAGAAATTGAAATCCCATCTTCTTTTATCCGGGAACTACTTGAAGAGAATGTCCCCCTTGCCCTGGGAAGCAATACCGAAAAAGCCAGATCAGAAATAATAATCGCTCCAATCCTGCTTGAGATCAGAAAATTTGAAAACAAAAATATTAGCATATTCTCAGGGGTCGACTTTACTGTTGACGAAAAACAGGAGTTAAAAGGTACCTGTGATTTTATTATCAGCCTTTCAAAGGAACAACTTTTTTTAGATGCTCCTGTAGTGACAATTGTCGAAGCCAAAAAAGAAAATATCCTGGAAGGCATTCCGCAATGCATCGCGGAAATGAAAGCAGCGCAGCTATTCAATGAAAGAAAAAATAACAGCATCAATACCATATTCGGGATCGTTACGACCGGAAACAACTGGAAATTTCTGAAACTTATAGGGGACACCATTCATATTGACCTGGATGAATATCACATTAAAGAAACAAAAAAAATCTTAGGAATTTTACATTTCATGTGCTCAACGAACTAATTTTTTGGAAAAAAAATTGTACCGTTTTTGCCAAAAACGACACTTAGTATATATAAGCAGAGAGAATTTATCAATTTTTTATATGAAATTTATGTTTTTTTTGCAACAATTTCGTGTATACTATAGTCTAATGTGCTAATTACAATCAGGGGGAGCTTAATTATGAAAAGAAAAATGTATATGGGTATTTTTATCTTATTTTCACTGTCACTTTTAATTACTGTTTTTTCCGGGTGCGGCAGTGAAAATGACGGAGGGCCTCCCTTTTCGGCAGACGCACTTGATCCTCCGACAATAGTGGATGCCGATGAGTTCACTATCGGTACCTATAAAGGGAAAACAGACCCCGAAGATACGGAACTCACCACCTATATTTTTGGAGATGGCGGCTCCTGTACCCGTTCCGGTCCCGATCCCTATGGATATGGTCAAACCGTTGTTACTACAGGTACCTGGGGATATACCGATGGTGAATTGACCATAGAGACAAGTGGAACAGTATTGTTTATTTCCGTGACGATTATTGAAATTTATAATCCAACATTCATAACCAACAGCAAGCTCACCTTCCGAAATTTTTATAAAACCAACAGCGACCTGGATACGGTTGTGGGGACTTATAAAGAAGGAAGCGGTTCCAGTGTACAAATAACAGCAAACTCCGATACTACTACAATAATATCGGATACAACAGTGAGCGTTAACACCAACGGTACCTGGAACGCATCAGGCATAATCACTACCACTGTAAACTCCGGCACTCCAACCAGGGAAAATATGGACCCTGAATCCGGCTCATGGAACGCCGACGACAATATCCTGGTTAAATATAACGGCTCCTATTATCTTCCACCGGTATATGACGATATTGTTTTCACCAAACAATAAAAAAAGTTCGAGGTTCAAGGTTTTTTGACGCAGGGGCAGTTTCAAAATTGAATCACTGCCACTGTAAGCATAAAGCTTACTCCCGAGCCTATTCCCAGCCCTTTGTGTACTGAATCCCCATCTTCTATCAACATGCTTGATATACAGGCTGCTGTTGCCAGGAGTCCCAATAAAAAATGGGAGTTGTAGACTATACTGCCGTTGCTAAAATCGATATATTCGTGGTACGCGATAATCCCGGTGGTACAGGTCGACAGTGCCAGGCCCGCTGTTACAGCCCCCATTGTTTCATGAATATCGTTATCCGGGATTGTTATGCCCAAAACGACGGTTGTTATTCCCGCGGCAAGTGTTGTGTACCCAAAAACCGTGTGCAGGGTTCCGGTAACGGACATAAATGACACTCCGGAGTCTGCTGAAGGACTGCTTTCCATTGTCTCATCCTGCTGAAATACTCCCGGAACATTGTAATAGATTTGTCCGGAAGAAGCAAAAGATTGTTTCAGTTTGATAGTTGCAGATACGGTTAATACAATCACCAGGAACAGGATTATTCTTTGAATTCTCATATCACCCCCTCTCTCTCTTTTTTTATAGATAGTACATGCCCATGAGAGGGAAGTCAAGGGTTTTTAGGGGAGAGGCCCGGAGGTTAAAAAACGGTTATTTTACGGTTATCTGGTTGACAATATTGAATTATGAATTTACCCGTTAGCTAAGATTATTTTTTTATAGAGGTAGATTGTTATGCCGGAAAACCCGTTTAATTTTTCTTCTCCTGTTGGTGGCTCGGATTTTTGCAGCAGGGAAAAAATTGTTGATGATATTTTGCATATCTTGTTAAAGAAAAGGGGTGATATCTGGCTGCTTGGAGACAGGAAGGCAGGGAAGACTTCTTTGCTTCAGCATATAGACCTTTCTTATGAAGAGAATGATGAGAGAATTGAACTTCCGGGGTTTGATGAGGAATTCGAGGTTTCTTTTATTTATTTCGATTGCGGGGATTGTGAAGATAAAAATGATTTTTATTGGAACCTGTCTCAATGTTTGAAGGAGCGGTTTGATTTTGCTATCGATCCTGAGAATGATCCTTACCTGTTTTTTATTCAGTGCCTCAAAAAAGTTCATGAGGAAAAATTTTGTATTGTTTTTCTTCTGGATCAATCTGATTTGTTTCTGCGTGAGTATATTTTTAAAGATCCTTCGGAAGCCGGCCATTTTTTAGACAGGTTTAATGCTGCCAAAGAAGGTGTGCAGGAATTCCCAAACAGGCCGAAAGTTTTTTCCTGTGTATTTGCCTCAAGTTCTAGCCTGGGGAAACTTACCAGGAATGTTCCGGTTTTTGGTTCGGGTTTTCATGTAACTCCTATTCGGATTCACTGGTTTAACGAAGACCATGTTTCTAATCTGAATAAAAAATTCCTGGAATCTCTGGCGAAAATAGATTCGTAGAAACCCTGACTTTAAAGTAATTGACATGCAAAACAAATCGTCAATAAAAGACATATGAAAGAGACATACCCGTGAGAAGAAAAGGAAATGTTATGGACATAAAACAGGTAATAGTAATACGAAAGGATCTCAAAATGCGGCGGGGCAAATCGGAAGCCCAGGCAGCGCACGCGGCCATGCAGATATTCATCAAACGGTTTACGCAGAGTAAATTCAATCCAGCAAAGATATCAATGAAAGTCACCCCGGAGATGCTGGCCTGGCTCCAGGGAGGCTGTAAAAAAATCGTCCTCTCCTGCGACACGCTGGAAGAGCTGCTTGAAATACGGGACCAGGCCCAGTCCGCAAACCTGCCCTGCGCCATGATAACCGATGCCGGACACACTGAATTTGGCGAACCAACCATAACCTGCCTCGCCATAGGACCGGACCTTGCCGAAAAAATCGACCCCATAACCGGAGAACTAACCCTGCGATAAAGTGCTCAAAAATCAGAGAAAAACGTTATTTGTGGCCGTAATGACACCTCTTCAGAAGGTGAGGACTGTTTGAGCGGAGCGAGTTCCGCAGCCGAATGAAGAGGTGTCATTACGGCCACAAGCCGTACCCCCGAAAACTGAGCAGTTAACCACCACTTTTTTACCCAAAAACCAGCATTTAAATTGACTTTTTCTCCTGATTTATAAGGGTTGTTTCTTAAATAATAAAAAAACACAAAATAAATAAATTTGAATATAAAATGAACGATTTTAATAAAAACGAAGCAGCAGTATTAAACGCGATCCAGCAAACGATCTCATTTGTGGAAAGGCCTTTTGAGCAAATAGGAAGCGAAGCGGGAATAGCCGAAAGCGAAGTCGTGGAAACAATCCGGGGGCTCAAAGAAAAAGGGGTCATACGAAATATCGCGGGGATCTTTAACGGGACCAGCCTGGGCTACTATCTCAGCCTGGTGGCCCTGGAAGTACCGGAAGACGCTATGGAAATGGCGGCGGCCGTTATAAATTCCCATCCCGGCGTGAGCCATAATTACCAGCGCGGAGACCGGTACAACACCTGGTTTACTCTTGCGGAAGAAAACGAAGAGACCTTTAATAAGAGCGTTGAAGTAATAGCCCAAAAAACAGGAGCCAAAGACTGTCTTGTTCTGCAAAACGAAAAGCTGTTAAAGATCGGGGTAATGCTTCCAGTGGGCAGCGAAAAAGAAAAAAAGGGTGATAGCAGAACACCAAAAGATTACGCCCAGGCAAAGGCCCGGACCTTTACGGAAGAAGAGAAAGAAACGATCCGGCTGCTGCAAACGGATTTGCCCGTATGTGAAGAGCCTTTTAAAAAACTCCTGGAAGAGAGCAAGAGTTTTCTCACGCAGGAACGGTTCCTGGAGCTGAGTGAATCCCTGCGAAGGGAGCGGGTAATGCGCAGGTACGCGGCAGTGCTGCGGCACCGGGAAGCCGGTTATACAGTTAATGCCATGACAGTGTGGAAATGCAGTGATGAGCAGACACAGCCCTTTGTGGATGAAAGCTCCATAACTCATTTGTATCTGAGAACAATATATCCCGGTAGATGGGAATATCCTCTTTTTGCAATGATCCATGCCCGGAGTGAAGAGGACTTAAGCGGAATATTAACAGGGCTGGCACAAAAAACCGGGATAGAGGATTACCGGGTATTACGAACCCTGCGCGAATTTAAAAAAGAACGCGTAACCTACTTTTCCAAAGAATTTACCGAATGGAGAAATAAAAATTATGATTGATGTAGGCAAAATATACTGCGGCGGCAGCTCCACAGGCGACGGACTCCGGTACGGAACCAAAGCCGGAAAAGACGCGCACGGCAACTTAGCCCACGGAGTGGCAAAATCGGCCAGTGAACGCCGGCCCATTGTAGTATGGAACACATCCCGGACCTGTAATTTAAAATGCGTCCACTGTTATACGGATTCGGATAACAAGAAATATTCGGGAGAACTCAACACCGATGAAGGGATTTCCTTAATCAATGATCTCGCGTCGTTTAAGATCCCATCGCTCCTGTTTTCAGGAGGGGAGCCCCTTATGCGGCCCGATCTTTTTACCCTCATAGATCACGCGGCAAACAAGGAAATACGGCCTGTTATATCAACAAACGGAACCCTCATAGATAAAGATAAAGCCCGCAACATCAAGAATTCGGGCATAGTCTATGTGGGGATAAGCCTGGACGGAATGGAAGAAGTGAACGATAAATTCCGCGGATCGGAAGGCGCGTTTCGCAGAGCAATGAAAGGCTTTGAAAACTGCCGGAGCGTGGATCAGCGGGTAGGACTCAGGCTCACTCTCACCAGGAGAAATTACCTGGATCTACACCAGATCTTTGACTTTATAGAAAAAGAAGGAATAAACCGCGCCTGTTTTTACCACCTGGTCTACTCGGGCAGGGGCAGTGATATGTTTAAAGATGACCTGACCTATAAAGAGTCGCGGCACGCAATGGATATCATCATGGAGCGGACCGATGATTTTTTTGATCGAGGACTGGACATTAATATCCTGACTGTAGATAACCATGTAGACGGAGTATATCTCTACATGAAGCTGAAAGAAAAAGACCCCGAGCGGGCCGAAGAGGTCAAAAAGCTACTCTCCTGGAACGGCGGAGCAGCCAATTCCACGGGCGTAGGCATTGCAGATATAGACTTTAACGGAGATGTGCATCCCGATCAATTCTGGATGGATTATACCTTTGGCAACATCCGGGAGAGAAATTTTGGTGATATATGGATGGACGAAAGTGAACCACTCATGCATGGCCTCAAGCATAAGGCGGATTACATAAAAGGACGCTGCCGGCTCTGTAAGTACCGGGAACTCTGCACCGGGGCCATGCGGGTACGAGGCTACCGGGTATTTAACGATCCCTGGGCACCGGACCCGCAGTGCTATTTATCGGACGAAGAAATTGGCCTTGATGAAGAAAAAAAACGTGAATTGAAAGAGAAAGGGGAAGACTTTCCCATGCCCCGGGAGCTGTCTCAATAATGAATCTCTATCCAATAATGATAAATCTTGAAAGCAAGCCCGTAGTAATAATCGGCGGCGGCGGAGTAGCCCAGCGAAAGGCGCTGGACCTGCTTAAGGCCGGAGCTTCGGTGCGGGTAATTTCACCGGATTTTCATGAGGATTTCGAAAGCCTCAAGACCGATTACCCGGACAGGCTGGAGCTGTTTTTACGGAAATACGAGCCAGGCGATCTGAAAGACGCGATCCTGGCCTTTTCCGCGACAAACGAACCGTCAGCAAACAAAGAGGTATACGAAGAAGCCCGGGATAGAAATATCTTTATCAACGCGGTTGATGATCCGCCGCATTGCTCTTTTTATATACCATCTTTTATCAAAAGGGGCGATCTTATTCTGTCCCTATCCACAAGCGGGTCCTCCCCAGCCATGGCAGCCAGGCTCCGGAGAGAGATATCGGCATATATTCCCTCAAATGTAGAGGAACAGCTGGCTGCCTTAAATGAAGCCAGGAACCTGTTAAAGAGCGATAGTGCCTTTACCGGGCTTGACTCACGGGAAAGGGGAAAACTCCTGAAAGGCATTGTCAATGACGATATCCTCCTGGAAAAAACCCTGGCTGCTTTTAATAATAATTCGTTAAAAGAGTTTCTTCTGGGACTGCTCTCTTAAGAAACTAGATTTTGCTTGTGCGCGGGCCTGGAAGTATCCCTCTTCTAAATGCTGCGGAACTCGCTCCGCTCAAACAGTCCTCACATTTAGAAGAGGGATACTTCCAGGCCAGATGCAGCTAGCAATGCTATTTAGTTTCTAACGTATTTTTTCCCCTCGCAGGGGTCGCACCCCGCTTCGTGGTACTGTCTTAATATACCGAAAAACGAAATTCGGAATGTAAATTATGCCTGCCAGGAAATTTCATTTCCCCATTAATAATATTACTTGATCTATTTTATAAATTATGATAGAATAAAGGACCGGGAATTCCGGGGAGAGGGCTCCGTATGCATAAACCCAAAATTCTTATCGTAGAAGACGAAGGTCTTATTGCGCTTGCAATACATGATATGCTCGAAAGAAAGGGCTATAGTGTCTGCGGTATCGCGTCAAATGGTGAAGACGCAATTAGAATCGCGGAAGAAGATTCTCCTGAACTTATTATGATGGATATCGTACTATCCGGTCAAATGGATGGAATTACAACTTCCGCATTAATTAAAGAAAAGAAAAACATCCCAATAGTATATACAACAGCACACTCCGATGAAGAGACCCTGGACAGGATCAAGGCAACAGAACCGTACGGGATAATTTTAAAACCGATCAATAAAAATGACGTATATTCCACTATAGAAATTGCTCTATACAAACATAAAGCGGAAACAAACTTAATAGAAAGTGAAGAACGCTACCGGATGCTCTTCAACTCCATGTTGAACGGATTTTCATATTGTAAAATGCTTTTTAATAAAAAAAAAGAGCCCCTTGACTGGATATTCCTGGACGTTAACGACAGTTTTGAAACCATCATCGGCATAAAAAAAGAAGAGGTTATAAACAAAAGAGTTACCGAAGTTATTCGGGACATTAAAGAGGATAACCCGGAACTGCTTGATATCTATGGCAGAGTCGCGCTAACAGGTGAAAAAAAACAATTTGAGAGTTACCTTCACGCGCTAAATATGTGGTTTTCCGTGTCTGCGTACAGTCCCGAAGAAAAATTTTTTATCGCAGTATTCGAAGACATTACCGAACGGAAGCAGGCAGAAATAGCGCTCATTGAAAGTAAAGAGCGTCTTAAAGGATTCTATGACGCGGCTTTCGAGGGAATCGCGGTTACCAGGAAAGGAAAAATCATCGACTTTAACCGGCGATTTGCCGAAATATTCGGCTATACTGAAGAGGAATTATTTAACACGGATATAGTTGAACTGGTGCTGGAAGAGGACCGGGAGCTGGTATCGGAACGGGTCCGTTCCGGGTATCAAAAACCATACGAGTATAAAGCGCTTCACAAGAACGGCTCTGTTCTGTTTCTTGAAGTTCATGGTAAGAATATACAATTCGAAGGGCGCCCTACCACCGTCATGACCATTCATGATATTACCAAAAAGAAACAGGCCGAAGAAGGGATAATAAAACTGAATGAAGAACTTGAACAAAAGGTCATTCTGCGAACCGCAGAACTGGAAAAACGGACCCATGAATTAAATTTCGCGAAAGAAGCGGCAGACGCGGCAAACCAGGCAAAGAGCGAATTTCTTGCCAATATGAGCCATGAACTGCGAACTCCGCTAAACAGTATCATCGGTTTTAGCCAGATCCTTGGGAAAAAACAAGCAATTAGAGAAAATGAGAAATTATATGAATATTTAACACATATTAAGGAAGGCGGCGACCATCTCCTGGACATGGTAAATGATATTCTTGATCTTTCGAAGATTGAAGCAAAGAAGATTGAAATTGACAGGAACCCCTTTGACTTTGAATTGATGCTCACCAGGGCACCATTGTCCGTATTGTCCCAGGTCACAAATAAAAAACTCCGGATGGAAACAAACATTGATCCGGATATTGGCTGGCTTAATGGTGACGAGATACGAATAAAACAGGTGATATTTAACCTGCTTTCAAATGCCATTAAATTTACCAATAGCGGTAAGCGCATAGGAATAGAAGCAACCCCGGATAACGATATGATCATAACAACAATATGGGACGAAGGAATAGGAATACCCGAAGATTTCATTGAGCGAATATTTGATCCTTTTGAACAGGTACAGGAAAGCAAAACAAGGACCATGGGCACGGGACTTGGACTTTCCATATCGAAACAGCTGATTGAATTACACGGCGGAACAATTACGGTAACAAGCCAGGTGGATAGAGGCAGCCGGTTTACCATTACATTGCCGAACAGGATTGCTGTTGAGAAACCAGGAACTGAAAAAAAAGAAATCCAGGTAACGAAAATTGAATCTCAAAAAAATACCGGGAACATACTCGTTGTTGAAGACAATAAAATAAATATGCTCATACTGCAAGAGGATTTAACAGACTCAGGATTCAAGGTGGACGGGGTACAGAGTGGAGAAAAAGCAGTAGAAGCGGTTTCCGAAAAAACTTATGACTTAATACTCATGGACATTCAGCTTACCGGAATTGACGGCATTACAGCCATGAAATTGATCCGGGATATACATCCCAAGTATGTCCCGGTGGTCGCTTTAACCGCTTTCGCGATGAAAGGCGACAGGAAAAAATACATTGACGAAGGATTCGATGACTATATCCCAAAACCAATTGACCTGGATCTTCTGCATACAATTGTTAAAAAGTTATTATCCTGAATTAATCTACGAATTAAACTACGAATCTATAGAATTAAAAAACTCATTAAATGTATCGAGACGAACAAACTTTTTAAGTTCCTTCCTGGGAGGCCCGTCTTTCTTGACCACTGCCGGTTTCCCAATAGGGATGGAAGCCACGACCTCGTAGCCCTGAGGCATGCCAAGTATTTTCGCGCAAGTCTCATGATCCATAGACCCCACAATAACTGTTCCCAGGCCAATCTCATGAGCCTTAAGACAGAGGTTCTGCACCGCGAGCCCCAGGTCGAACATGAACCATTCCATGAACTTAGTTCGTTCCTCTTCGTCCCTGCATCCGGATACCTTTGTTTTCGCACAAGCCATAATAAGCGCCGACGCGGAAAAAGAACACTTTCGCGCCGGATTCTTTTCGGAATATGTTTCCGTAACCTGGTTAATAACCTCTCTATCCCGCACTATAACAAATTCCCATACCTGGGTGTTTGCCCATGAAGGAGCGTTGCGCGCGGCTTCAAGAACCTCTTTCAATTGATCGTTGGGCACATAATCATCGGTAAATTTCCTAACGGATCTTCGCTCCATTATCGCTTTGTCCAGTTGCATTGAATTACTCCTTAAAAAAAAACTAAAATCAGGGTCGTCTTTTACTCCCGGGAAAGCCACCCCCAACCCCCTCGAAGGGGGGGTTATTCCCTTATAAAAATTAATGATACCTGTATTCAGGAGTCCCTGTCAAGAAGAATACAGGGTTTATTGTTTCAGGGTTACCATAAGAATAAGGCATGATATAAGCGAGAAAACCGCAAATGAATAAAAGACCCCTTCAATACCCCAGAGGGCAAAAGCCAGTGCAGCAAGCATTGGCCCCAGGGTTTGCCCCAGCCGTAAAACCATTGAATTTCCTGCCATAAAAAATCCCCGGTATTCAATAGAAGCCCTGCTTGAGACCTGGTTATGGATACTGGGAATATTGATCCCATTGGCAAAACCATATATAAAAACAGGGATCATCAGTGCGGGCAAATTCCCCGAATTTTCAGCAAAAAAGAGCATAGCCAGTATAGCAGCAGCATATAAAAAAAAGCCGAAACATATTAGCTTCTTCGATGAAAACCGGGCAGTTAATTTACCCAGGTTAAAGGCGCCAACGGAAGTAGCAAGGGACGCTCCGGATAAAATGAGGCCTATCTCAAAAGGTGACAAACCAAACTTCGATTTCATAAACAGGGGGAAATAGATAAGCAAAAATCCGTAAAGAAGAATAAAAGTAGCCATACTGGCAAAATAAAGTCCCAGAACAGGTATATTATTCATATGCTTTATGCTGTTCTTCAAATAGTCCAATATATTATCCGGTTTGCCGGGCCTGGGATTATCGAGAACAAATAAAACAAGCAATCCTACGGGAATAGCAGCCAGTGATAATAAAAACGGATAATTCCATCCGATTAAGGCAATAGCTCCCCCAATTGAAGGATAAATGGCCGCTCCCAGGCTTAAGACCATACTATTGTACCCCATCGCGGTTACCCGGTCTTCTTCAGTAAAAATATCTCCAATAAGCGTTACCCCCAGGGAATTAAGAGAGGCCGCGCCAATGCCCTGAAAAAAACGGAGCAATAGCAGTGTATCGAAATCATTAACAAAAGCGCACGCGGAACCGGCCAGGGCAAACAGGAATAACGAAGGCGCAAGAATCCTTCTTCGGCCAATCCTGTCGGCAAGGATCCCCACTACAGGGGCAAGAAAAATACCCGGCAGGGTAAAATAATAGATAAGCTGGGCTACCGATCCTTTGGAATCAAATTTTCCGGATATTTTTGGTAAAATTGGCGCAATGGTGGTTACCCCCATAATAGCAATAAGGGTTACCCCAAATATTATTGTGAGGTTTTTATTAAAAAAAAGAAGGCTTCGATCTCTTTTCGTCATTCGATGCAGGAAACTGCTTATAATAAATAATGAAGACACGCGGGAACATATCCCGCGTGTCTTTCAATCATTGTTTATTTAAACTCGTCCGGAGCTATAACGTCTTTTCCAAACTTCTCTTTTGCTATGCTAATACGTTCACGCAGCATTGAAAGTGTATTAGAGAATTCAGCAGGAATGTCTTCTTCCGCTTTATATACTTCTTCCATACGATCCAGTTTTGCAAGGAACATATCTGTTCGAATAGCAAACTGCTGATCGTATTCAGCTTTTGTGTATTCACGGTCAAAAATCTGCTTAAAAAGATCTTTAATATCTTCATACAGTGGAATATAGCCAATAGGAGTTTCAAGAGCTTCGTACTCATTGTGAACTCGTCCTTCCATCCAGTAGAGCCATACTTTTTTATCCACTATCTCGTTCAAAAACTTTCCATCAGCTTTCAGGAAATAATTTGTAGCAAAAACTTTTGGAGTCTCTGACAGACTGTTTCCAAACTCAATATGGTTATTGAGGTATTTTCCAAGAGGTACTACAAGGAAGTCGAGGTTAGCCATAGGGGAAAGCTTCCGCACACCTGCTGCTCCCAGGGTGGCTGCTGTTGTTTCAGATTCAACAGTGGCTCCAATGAAAACACCATGAGCCCAATCAAAGCTCTGGTAAACAGGTACTGACGTGTCTGAGTCACGTCCACCGTAAATAACTCCCTGCACCGGTACACCATTGGGATCTTCCAGTTTTGGATCTACATTCTCAAGCTCAGAAAGCCGGATTGTGTACCGTGCGTTTTTATGAGCCGGAAGGATCTCTTTTCCATTGGCGTCCTTGTCACCTTTTTTCCATGCTCCCGCATGATTTTCTCCTTCTTCAGGAAGGTCTTTTCCCATTCCCAGCCAATATGGCTTTCCCTCTTTAATAAGAACGTTTGAGAAAATCGTCTCCCGGGGAGATGTAAGGGTCTCGTAAATCAAGGGATCGTCAACAGGATTAACATTTTCAATAATCCCAAAAATTCCCTGCTCAACATTTACAGTGTATGGTATACCATCATCGCCTTTTCTTAAATAGGCAATATCATCACCTACGATCAACTGTCCGGGTATCATTGCTGTTGAAGTTTTTCCACAGGCACTGGGAAAGGCCCCGGCAAAATAGGTGCACCGGTTCTTGCCTTCGGGTTGAGCTCCCATAATAAACATGTGCTCTGCCAGCCAGCCTTCATGATTCGCTTTGTAAATGGCAAGCCTGAGCGCCAGCTTTTTAAGACCAACACTGTTCCCGGCATACTGGTTATTTACGGTAAAAACTCTTCCCCATTTAGGATCAATGTACATTCTTCTTTTGTCAAGATCTACACTATTGCCTCTCTCATCAAGTTTTCCTGCGGAATGGACAAACGTAAAGAAATCATCAGATCCGTTCAGTTCCTTGAATTGGGAGTATCCCGTTCGATACAAAATATCTTCACTGTGACATACATAGGCGGAATCAGTTATTTGCAGCGAGCAAAGAGAAAACTTTGACTTGCGGGGGGCAAGACAGAAAAACCGGATAATGGCTTCTTTTCCTTCCATAACGCCGTCCATGATTCCCAGGACTTCTTTGAGACCTTCTTCTTTATCAATAGTATTGATAACCTTACTCATCTTCATATCAGGGGTAACCATGATTCGTGTATTGTCTTTGTCACGAGCCTGGTCATTATATCCATCATAGTGGATTGTATGTCCTTCCATGGAGAGTTTCTTTTCCTCACCATTAGTTATTGCCAATTCCCGGACATAGTCAATATCTTCCTGACTATCGGTAATTACGGTAACTTTTGCGGGCTTTAAGAGATTGATATACTCTTCAACTATTGCCTCTACGTTTGAATTGTTTAAATCTGTCAGCTTTTTCAGATTAGCTTCATTGAGAACACTTTTGTCTATGTTCATACTACTTTCCTCCTATTGAATTTTATCTGTGGCTGCTCAAAAATCTTTGTCTAAGAGCAGGTAGTTTTCTTTTCTGCTGCCGCAGTATAAGAGCGTACCGGTAGAATACACACTTTTGTTGTTATCGACTCGCAGCTCAAACCTCTGCTTTTTATTATTCTCATAAAAAGAAATGCATACACTTCTTTTTACTAATGTCTGATTTATTTTTAAGAACGGAAAAGCGGTAGTTTGCTTATTTTAAAGCAAATGGGGGACAGTTTAATTTTTACAGTATTCTATTGCAAGTCTTAATTTTATCATTTAGAAAAAAATAATCAATATGTCAATCACCTGAAATTATTCCTTATTATTCCTTGACTTTATTTAAAAAATATTTACTATAATATGACAATAATTAAGGAGCACAACAGGATACCAACATGCCAAATAATACTTCTTTTTTAAAAATACTCCAAACCGAAACCAAACGGTGGATCTCCGAAGGGATCATTTCTTCGGAGCAAAAAGATAAGATACTGGAACTCTATCCGGCCGAAGCGGCGGCAGGGTCTGAGAAAAAAAAGAAAAATGTTCATTTACCTGCTATTATCATTGGGATGGCTGCTGTACTGCTTTGCGTGGGTATAATCCTGTTTTATGCCGCCAACTGGAAGAATATGCCCCCGGTGGTGAAAATTGTCCAGGTTTTCATACTGCTCTTCAGCACCTATGGAGCTGCCTATTATTTCCTTGCCGTTAATGAAGGGCATCGAGCCCTGGGAAGGGCATTTCTCATGATTGGCATGGTTGCCTTTGGAGCGGGTATCACCCTTACGGCCCAGATATTTCATATTAGCGCCCACCCCACCAACGGTGTTCTGGCCTGGGCTCTGGGTGTTCTTATTATGTCATGGGTTGCGCGTGAGCGGTGGGGGTATTATCTTGCAATGGTTCTCCTGTTTGTGTGGAACTCCTGGGAATTCGCCCAGTATGGAAATCCCAATTATATTTTTATTCTTTTTATTATTGTTCTTTTTGCGACTTTTTATAATTCAAAGGACAAAGTCGGTTCGGTCTTTATGTTCTTTATGTTCATGCTCTGGTTTTACCAGGTTAACGGGTACTGGTTCAACAAAGAAATATTTGGTACCGACTTTGAAGTTGCGGGCCCGGTCTTCGCGTTTCTTCATATCCCTTTTGGCGTTGTCCTTGTTGGCCTGGGTATGCTGGGTGATAAAAATAAGACTCTGGAAGCTACCTGCAAAATCATGCGGGTATTCGGGTGGATATTTATCTTCGGCCCCCTTGTTGGGTTTTCATGGCCTCTGGACCTGGAAACAAATTACCTCACTTTCAATAAAGAAAGCATCCCCTTTACCATTGAATATATTGTTCTAATCGCAATGGCCGGGGGGACACTTATTCTCCTGGCAAAAAAGAATATAAAGATAGTGCTTCTTGCCGCTATTACCGCCTTCTCTCTCGTAATGCTGGTCCTTCCCATGGGCCATAAATCAACATTGATGATAACAACTCACCTGGGTCTTCTCGCTCTCATGTTCGGGATGCTCTATTCCAGTTATATTACTGCTGAAGATAACGAGATTGAACGCGTCATGGGTTTTGTTTTTTTTGTTATGCTGATATCCCTAAAAGGGGTCGGGTTTTTCTCCATGGGTATCGCTTCAGCTTCGGGAAATTTTTATATCGCCTATTGCCTGGGCTTTATTATATTCGCTACGGTTTGCTTCCTCATCAACCAGGTTCTCGGCATCCTGGTGGGCAGGGAAGAAAAAGAATTTCCCGTTATTATTATAAACGCGGTCTGTGCTATTATGGGCTTTCTTATTATTTACGCCCTTTCTTTTAAACTGGAAAACCAGAACTCGGTCTTTAACGCCCAAGCCATTGTCCTGGTGATGCTCTTTCTGTTCCTGTTCATGGCACTTGGCCTGTATTTGTACCTCTGGACTATCAGTCCCGAAAAACTGATCCTCTCGCTTTCGGCCATTGTCTTTTTCTGTTCCGCCTTTGTCCTGTTTATTTCAGGGCCTTCAATCTCATGGGTTATCTATTCTCTTATTTTCAATATTCTCCTGTTTGTTTTTATAGGGGTTCTCATCTACTACAGTACCCGGGTCAATTCCAAAGCCCTGGCCAACCTGGCTATTGCCGCTTTTATGATCCATATTACCACCAGGTACTTTGACGTTTTCTGGGATCTTCTTTCGGGCGCCGCGCTCTTTCTTATTACGGGCGCTCTTGGACTGGCTGGCGGCTGGCTCCTTGAAAAAAACAGGAGAAAGCTGCTTCAAAGAATTGCCGACTCGGAACAACATATTACGAAAGGGAGTGAATAGAAATGAAACCTTTTTCAAAAAAAGCATTTATTGCCGTTGTTATCGCCCAGGCCCTGGTTCTCTGTTTTATGATCGGGAAACGGGTTTTTATTCTTAAAACCGGAACCAAAGTGCTGCTGCAGTGCGAGCCGGTCGATCCCCGGAGTCTCTTTAGCGGTGATTATGTAATCCTGAATTATAAGATTTCCAGTTTAAGCGGGGATCTTTTTATTGATAAAGCTGATTCTCTTAAAAAAAACGATACTGTTTTTGTTGCCCTGGGTAAAGACAAAGAAGGTAAATTCTGGGAGGCGAAAGCCGCTTCTTCGGACCGGGATGCGCTCAATAAAAAAGATTATCCCGTTGTTATCCGTGGTACCGTGAAAGATCCAATTTTTCTGGGCATTAACATCCGCTACGGAGTGGAGAGTTATTTTGTCCCCCAATACGAAGGTCTGGAAATTGAACGGGAATTAAGCCAAGCGTCTGTTGAAATTTCAATTGCCGGTTCCGGCGAAAGCGGCATTAGCAGGCTTTTTCTTGACGACAGAGAAGTAAATTTTTATTAAAAAATTCAGGAGATACACACATCATGAGAGCAACATCATTATTCCTTGGTATAGTTTCAATAATTGCCGCCTTTATTCCGGGATACAGCCTTGGTGCATTAATTCCCGGAGTAGTTGGATTACTATTCGGCGCAATTGACTATAAACAAAGTGAGAAACTTGAGAGGCACAAAGCACTGCCTATTGTGGGCATTGTTACATCACTTATTGGCATTGCATTGGGTGTTCTATTTCATGCTTTTTGTTTGGGAGTATACGAGGTAGTGGATAAAATACAAACTTAATAATAATATCGAACCATGATACCAGGGAAACTGCTTCAAAAAATAATATCCGACTTTCACCTTTCTTTAAAAGGGACTCACGGCCTTATTCACTGGGCACGGGTTTTTGAGAACGGGCGCATGCTGTGCGAGCGGAACAACGCGCGAAGAGATGTTGTTGAACTCTTCGCGGTCCTTCACGACTCTCAGCGCAGGTCCGACATGGTAGACAAAGATCATGGGAGACGAGGCGCCCGGTACGCGGAAGAGCTTCGAGGAGAATTCTTTGAGCTCGATGACTCGGGGTTTGAATTGCTCGTTGAGGCATGCCGGTATCACAACCGGTACAGGAAGTGTGAGAATGAGACCATTCAAACCTGCTGGGATTCGGACAGGCTGGACCTGGGCAGGGTTTTTATCAAACCAAATCCGAAATATATGTATACACCTACCGCGAAAGATCCCGGGACAATAGACTGGGCCCTGGATAAAAATATAAATAATCACCGGCCGGGATTGATTGAAACTGAGTGGAATATGTCTGTGGAGTGGAAGCGGGGGATTCTGGGAAGTTTAAAAAAAATCATCGCCAGGGCAATATTGAAATAAATTCACTGCCCTGTTAACAGGACAGTGAATCAGCAGCTTATTATTCAACAACAATCTCTTTGTAATGATGAATCCGGTACTGAGAAATATCATACTCCCATTCACTTTGACGGAGACGTAATTCCCATTTATATGTTCTTCCGTTACTGTCGTATTCATATACTAATTGCGAGGCAAAGTCATCATCTTCGGTAAACCATTCACCGTCAGCTCCGGCACCAGTAAACCACTCATAATCTTCTCCCGGGTCTTCGGCTCGCTCAGACACCGGATGGCCGGGAAAAATACGGAAGAAACTGTGGTTGAACCGGGGTCTGTTTTGCGAAGATGCTCCGGGCAAGGGTTTGGTTCTGAGAGACGTTGCAGTGCAACGTCTCTCTTCCCGGAAAACAGGCTCAATTTAAAAAGAGTTTCTTGAGAGAGAATTGCTTTTTATCTTGTATTAAAATATATTCTACAAAAGAGAATGAATATCAATAGAAACGGACTTTCCTTTAAGAAGAATATCCCCCACCCTTTTGGTATCGCACTGAACACTTGCGGAATCCAGGATCTCTTTTGATACCAGGATATCGGCATTATATTCTTTGCATTGCTGCTCAATCCTGCTGGCAATATTCACGGTGTCGCCAATGACCGTATACTCAAGGCGGTCTTCAATTCCAATGTTCCCAACAATTGCCGGTCCGTAATGGATTCCAACTCCATGGCGGATAGTAAAGAGTCCTTTCTTTTCCCGCTCCGTATTAAAGAGGTCCAGGCTTTCACGCATGCGAAGAGCAGCCTTTACCGCGTTATTCACATCACCCGGAGAAGGCTCGGGAGTTCCAAAGGTTGCCATGAGACCATCGCCAATAAACTTATCCAGAGTGCCGTTAAATTCAAAAATAGCCGCCACCATAAAACGGTGATAGTCCGCGAGCAATGAAAGTGTATCCTCAGGGGAGAGGGATTCACTGATAGTAGTAAAACTCCTGATATCACTAAAAAGAACAACAACCTGCTGCACGGTGCCGCCGGGCTTAAAAAAGTCCTCCTCACTTCCCGTAATGGAACTAACAACATTTGGTGAGAAGTATCGGGAGAGCTGGCTGTTGGCAACTTCATTCTCTGCTGAACTGATTATGGTTTCTCGGGCTCTTTTGCTTATTGTCATAAGGATCAAACCCATGAATAGAGTACCGCCGGCATTCATCGCGTACATCAAAACATTGACCTGCGGCCCCATGAAGTGGAGCATATAATCACCGGTGTATTCAATACGAGGATCCTGTACCGCGACGACAAACAGGACCGCGTAAAGGAATGTGCTGCCCAGGGAAAACATGAGCGGGTATACCGGGTTAATGGCCAGGGAATTTACAATGAGGAGTAAAAATATAATTGAGGGTAATATCGTTTTAAGCAAAAAGGCGCGGGAAACAGTGCCATCCTCCAGAGTAAAATACCAGAGAAAGGGTAAAATAAAAATTATTATGATATCGATAATCACTGACACGGCACCAACAATATTAACGGCCCTGTTTTTCTTAATCAGCAAAATAAAATAAACCATTAACGCGGAACTGGGAATAAAGACGCACAGCATGATAATTGTTTCAACCGGGTTGTGCCCGGTGAATATCATTGCCAGGCTAACGGTCAAAAAGACCAGGAGTTTTCCATACAGGGCAAATTTAATCCCCTGGATCTCACGGTGGCGGATAAGGTCATGTGTTCTTTGTAACATAGTTTAGCCTTTTTAGTTCACTTTTCTTATTATTTTAATAAAATTAAAAAAAATGTCAAGGTGAATTCCCGGCCATTCAATCAATATATCAAATAATTAACATTTAAAACATTAATAGTTGACAAATTCCTCATCCAAAAATCAAAGTATTCAAATAAAAAAATATCAA
>JAAENB010000828.1 GCA_024224995.1 bacterium
CGAAATGAAATTTTGGCAGAAGCCCGCCGGGTTCAGTGCCAAAATTTCATTTCGGCACTCCGGAAGTGCAAACTGCTTTTGGAACAAAATGAAGGATGCCATGAAAACTTTATTAATTTTAAGAAACATCAAAAGGAGGTAAGTTATGGAGTTTAAAAAAGTTATGGAATCAAAAAAGGCAAAAGTTATTGCTGTTGTCTGTGTGTCCCTGATGCTTGTCATCGGCGGGGTTGCTGTTATCGGTGCAAAAACCGGGGGATTTGGGTGCGGTGCTTTCCGGGGGCATCATGGCAAGTCCCATGAGTTTTTTCTTGCCCACATGGACGGGTGTATTGAAACGCTGAACCTGTCTGACTCGCAAATGGGCGGTTACAAAGCAATCCGTGAAAAGATCAGTTCCGGGATAAAAGAGCATAAGGAAAAGCGGGAACAGTTCATGGGTGATGTCAGCAAAGAGATCAACCAGGAAAACCCGGATATGGAAAAGGTGGCTTCAATGCTCAGGGAAAAGATAAGCAATATTCCTGATATAGCCTCAACTCATATTGATTATGCCCTGGAATTTTACAATCTGCTTGATGATGAGCAAAAACAGAAGGTATTGGAAAAAGTCAGGGAGCGGATTTCTCAATGCAGCAGTAAATTTGCCCAATGCAGCAGTGACACGTAATTATAATTTGATAAAGACCTGCGGGGTTTCCAAAACCCCGCAGGGGTACGAAAATTATTATTTTTCGCTCCTATGAAAAATGCTGATTATAACGGATTTTGGGGAGGTCCCGGCCGAACGTCATTCCGGGAGGCCTCCCCTAAATCCGTTATAATCAGAAAAAATGTATATTCAGAACCGATTGGTTTTATTTATCTGTTTTCTATCAGTTCTTCCATTTGCTTCACAAATCCTTTGGCCCGAACAATATATTCTTCCACCTGCTCAGATTCAAAACTGACCAATGGCTGGTAATCGCTGCGATGACGGCTTTCAAAAAACTCATCATAACAGCGTCCCCAATAACTGTCAATCTTTCCGGTAGCAAAAAACAGGGCAATCGCATGAAATTTTGTATAATTATAGGATGTTTTCTGATTTTATTAAGAAATCATTTGCCTGGCTGAGAAACAGTATTATTTCAGATTATATTATATGAAAAATAAGTATGGCTGTTGTAAAATGCAA
>JAAENB010000829.1 GCA_024224995.1 bacterium
GCCAGGGAACTGGACCCCATATCCGGCAAATCCAAAGTCGCGTATGAGATGAAAGCCTATAAACCTTTCTGGCTGGGATACAACGCCAACGAACTATAACATATTCTTTCCCCCTTTCTGAGAAGGCGCGGCCGCGCCTTCTCAGGAACAGCCTTTAATGAGACTGCAAAAAGTCAATAGTTCTTTCAACTACTTCATAGTGAATATCATCCCTTTCCATATAGGACTCATGATACACACCGGGAAAGAGAACCAGCTCAAATTCGGGCGCGTTCGTTGCTCTTTCTTTAAGCGTTTCGTGGCCGTCTATTCCAACAAGCCAGTCGTCACCCGATTGAAAGAGAAGAATAGGAATTTGAATCTTTTTCGCGTTTTCGCATTTTCTCAGCTTAAATGTAGCTTCGTACGCAAGCTTTACGAAGTTATTGGTAACTCCCCAGGTAGCACCGGGACCGCCGGCAATAAGATGAGGATTCTCATCAATAAACTCATTGTAGACTTTCCAGCGTTTCCAGCTCTTTGTAAGCAGCTCAAATTTGAATTTTTCATAGGTCTCTTCAAAAGTAAGGTCGAATATTTTTTCCGGCTCTTCATTGTCTACGGCATACTCTTCCCCTTTACCGAGCGCCACAAGAGGAGCAACCATTGAATAACCGACTTTTTCATCGATCTTTGTGGGGTGAGTTGTTAGTATTTTATACATGGGAGAAGAGAGAATAGCCCCGTCGAAATCATGAGGATATTCCTGGATGTATAAAGTCGCAACGCATCCGCCAACGGAATGGGCAAAAAAGAACAATTTATCGTGTGATTTTTCATTAACAATAGTATCGTAAAATGTTTTTACGTCTTTCACATAGTTATCAAAATCCTTGATATAGACCTTTCTTTTTTCTTTATCGCTCCCGTTAAGGATCCTTCCGGAATTCCCGTGTCCCCGGTGTTCCATAATATAGATCGAAAAACCGGCATTTCTCAGGTCATAGATCATTTCGGCATACTTGGTGTATGTTTCGTTTAATCCGTGAAGCATCACAATCGCGCCCTGTTCGTCTTCTACTTCGAATTTACCATAGGCAATTTCAATGCCGTCCGCTCCTTTAAAACTACCGAATTCACCCGAATGAAAATAGGGCAAAACCGTATTATTGTAGTACTGCCTGAATTCCTCTACCGCAGCCTCATCATCGAGTTCAATCTCGGGATACTCCATATCGCAGCCCGTGAGAACCAGGATGGCAACTGTTGCCATTGTAAACATTAGTCTTTTAAATGTGTTCATAAAACCCTCCAAAGTTTTATTATTAGTTTAATTTGTAAATCTCCCGAACCAATTTCAGGAGAAAGACAATAAATAACTATAGTAGTAACTAGTCAAATAATTTTTCTACGTATAGTTTTTTTTTCATACTTGACGCATCCGCACCCCCAAATTTTTATTGACATATATATCAACATTATATAATAGTAAACTTTGCGGCTCTTTTTGCAAATAAATCGGGGTTAAATCCCGATTTTTATTTTTTAGAACTCCCGATTTTTAGGATGAAAACGTACATACTATGTCAGTAAAACTGGAAAAAATAATAAAGGACGATAAAAAATACCTGTTCCGGAACTATGGCGACAGGCTCCCGGTCTGTTTTACCAGGGGAGACGGGTCTTATTTATACGACCAGGATAACAAAGAATATATCGATTTTTTCTCGGGAATCGCGGTTTGCAACCTGGGCTATAACAATAAAGCCCTGAGCAAAGCGCTTCACAAGCAGGTAGACAGCCTGCTTCATTCATCCAACTGGTATTTGAACAAAGAGCAGATTGCCGCTGCCGAGCAAATAAACGAGCTCTCTTTTCCGGGAAAAACCCTTTTCTGCAACAGCGGTGCCGAAGCCAATGAAGGAGCCATTAAGCTGGCTCGAAAGTTCGGACTCAGCCACTCAAAAAACAAGTACCGCATAATCTCATTCAGCAATTCATTTCACGGAAGAACTTTCGCCAGCATGACAGCCACAGCTCAGAAAAAGATTCATTCCGGGTTTGGTCCCCTGCCCCAGGGGTTTATATATCTCCCTTTTAATGACATAAAGGCTTTTCAAAAGGAGATCAAAAAGAACAAGAATATTGCCGCTATTATGATTGAGCTTGTCCAGGGTGAAGGCGGTGTCAATATTGCCGATAAAAAATTTATAAAAGAAGTATTCACCGTATGCCAAAAAAACGATATTATTACCATTGTTGATGAAGTTCAAACCGGGATTGGCAGAACCGGCACAATATTCGCCTACCAGCATTATGGCGTTACTCCGGACATTATTACCATGGCCAAGGGACTGGGAGGCGGGATTCCCATTGGTGCGATTCATGCCAAGAACTTCCTTGCCGGTGTTTTAACCCCCGGCAGCCACGGTACAACCTTTGGCGGAAACCACCTCGCCTGCGCTGCTGCCACTGCCGTATTAAAAGAGATCAAAAAAAGCAGCCTGCTAAAAAACGTAAATACAATTAGTGAGTATATATTTGAGCGTCTGGAAGCGATCAGGGAAAAAACAGGCTTTATTACCGACATCCGGGGACTGGGACTCCAGATCGGGTTTGAATTAAGCAAGCCGGGCATGGATATTGTAAAAACAGCCCTGGCAAAAAAATTAGTGATTAATTGTACCGCGGAAAAAGTCATTCGAATAATGCCTCCCCTGACGATAAAACTATCAACAATAAAAGCGGGAATGGATATCCTGGAAGAGATCTTGCTGGATGAGGAAAAGAAAAAATGAGAATTCCAAAACTTAAAACCAACCATCTTCTTACGGTTATGGACCTGGACAAGGACGAAATAATTGACCTGTTCAACCTGGCAAAAAAACTAAAAAAAGACGTAAAAAAGAGGAAATGCCGCAATATTCTAAAAGGACAATCCCTTGCCATGATCTTTGAAAAGAGCTCCACCCGGACACGGGTCTCCTTTGAAACAGGCATGACCCAGCTTGGCGGACACAGTCTCTTTTTAAGCGCTGACGATATCCAGCTGGGAAGAGGAGAAACCATCGCGGATACGGCCCGGGTAATGTCCCGGTATGTTGATGGTATTATGATTAGAACCTTTTCCCATGAAGAAGCACAGGAGCTTGCTGCCAATTCCGAAATACCGGTAATTAATGGGCTTACGGATTCCTATCATCCCTGTCAAACCTTAACCGATTATTTCACCATTTACGAAAGAGAAGACGACCTGAAAAATGTTAAACTGGCCTATATTGGTGACGGGAATAACATGGCTAATTCGCTCCTTCTTGGAGCTGCAATCCTGGGAACCAGGATTACCATAGCCTCTCCTAAAAAATACAGTCCCGATCTTGAGGTTATAGAAACGGCCTATAAGATATCCGCGTTATCGGGAGCAAAAATAGATGTAACAGACGACATTGACAAGGCTGTTGAAGGAGCCAACTATATCTATACCGATGTATGGGTTAGTATGGGCCAGGAAAAAGAAGTGGCAAAAAGAAAGAAAGCGTTTACCAAATTCAAGATCACCAAAAAACTGCTGGAAAAATGCGCCCCGGGCTGCAAAGTAATGCACTGCCTCCCTGCTCACCGGGGAGAAGAGATTGATGCTGACGTATTAGAATCGGATCAGTCAATCGTATTCGACCAGGCGGAAAACCGGCTCCATGTTCAAAAAGCCGTTATGTGCGCGTTAATGAAGAAATAAAATGAAAGTTTAAAGTTTAGAGGTTTGAAAAAGACTCAATAAAAAGAACCAAACCCTTATTTTTTAATACTATTAACGAGGTAAAATTATTATGAACGTTAAAAAAGTTGTACTTGCTTATTCCGGAGGACTCGACACCTCCATAATCGTGAAATGGCTTATTGATACCTATGGCTGCGAAGTTATTTGCTACGCTGCCGATGTTGGCCAGGAAGAAGAGCTCGACGGTCTTGAAGAAAAGGCCATAAAAACCGGCGCGAGCAAATGCTATATTGAAGACCTTACGGAAGAATTTGTTAAGGATTATATTTTCCCTGCCATAAAAGCGAATGCCATTTATGAAGACCGCTATCTCCTGGGAACCTCTCTTGCCCGGCCCATTATTGCCAAACGGCATGTTGAAATAGCCCTTAAAGAAGGGGCAGACGCTGTATGCCACGGTGCTACGGGTAAAGGAAATGACCAGGTCCGTTTTGAAATGGGTTTTAAGGCTCTTGGCCCGCACCTGAATATCATTGCTCCCTGGCGAATATGGGATCTCGATTCCAGGACCAAACTTTTCGATTACGCGGAAAAACACGACATTCCTCTTCCCATTTCAAAAGATAAACCCTACAGTATGGACAGGAACATTCTGCACATTTCCTACGAAGGGGGCATACTTGAAGATCCCTTCCAGGAACCGGACGAAAGCATGTTCATGCTTACGAAATCTCCGGAAAACGCTCCTGATTCTCCTACTTACCTGGATATTGATTTTGTAGCTGGTGAGCCTGTTGCCCTTGACGGTGAAAAACTCGGTCCCATGGCTCTTATGAAAAAACTGAACAAGCTTGCCGGAGAAAACGGTGTTGGCAGGATCGACATTGTTGAAAACAGGCTTGTGGGCATTAAATCAAGAGGAGTCTATGAAACTCCGGCCGGAACCGTGCTTCTGGAAGCTCACCGGGATCTCGAATCGATCACTCTGGATAGAGACACGCAGCATCTCAAGGATAAACTGGCCAATGAATACGCGATCCTGGTTTATAACGGGCTCTGGTTCTCCAAAAAAAGAGAAGCCCTTGATGCCTTTATTAACGAAACCCAAAAAGATGTTACCGGTACTGTCCGGGTAAAGCTCTACAAAGGGAATTGTACTGTTGTTGGCAGAAAATCCCCGGTAACCCTGTACGAACCGGACATTGCCACTTTTGATGAAAGTGAAATGTACGATCAAAAAGACGCGTCCGGTTTCCTTAATATTTTCGGCTTACCTACCAAAGTTGAAGCTCTTTTAAGAAAAAAATAGATCATAGACCTGGAGTTATTGTAAATAACTCCAGGTCTTCTTCCATACAATTCCGCGCGTAATCCAGAACAAATTTAGAGTATCTTCCAAGTGAAATAATCTTCTCTGTGGTTTCATAGAACCGTTCCCAGGATAGTAAGTCGGAAAAAAAGAAGAGCTTTGGCACCAGCAGGGCATTAATATAGGGAATGCCCGTATCCCGGCAATATGCCGCCCCTTTTCCATCGTCAATTATAATAAAATCTGCCGGTACTGCGGCATTATGATATAATAAAATGGTATCCCTCTCTCCGCTGTGAAGCCTGGACAGAGAATTATCGCCCCTGTCCTCTTCCCTCCCGGAAAAACCGGGATATATTTTTATCTTTTGCTCTTTACCGTAAGCGGCAAATTCCGCAGCTCCGGCATACCCTTCCTTTGTCAGCTCATCAAAGACCGATTGAGACACGGCTATTTCATAGAAATAAACCAGGTCTTCGAACAGGCCTGCTTTAAACAGGAGTATACTTGAGGAAGAATCAATTAACGCTTTTTTCATAGGATAAGCCCCTTATTTATAGCTGCCTTTTTTATTTGCTTTGTCAATCTTAAAATCAGGGGCAATTTTGCGGAGATGCTCCGGCCAAGGGTTTGGTTCTGAGAGACGTTGCAGTGCAACGCCTTTACTGGCTGGTTTCAGGCCAGGGCTATGGAGATTCCGGGAAGGGGTGCTTCTCATAACGTGGGGCTTCAGCCCCTCGTTATGAAGAAGAAGGCCCGGTTCTAAATCTTAGTATAAGGTATATCGACCCGGAATGTAAATTATGCCTGCCTGGAGTAATACCTCTGCAGAACGTTCGGAACTCGCTCCGCTCAAACAGCCTCACAACCCGCAGAGGTATCACACCAGGCAGGCATAATTTACATTCCGAATAACGTTTTTCAGTATATTAAGATACGACCGACCCAGTGTAGCGGGAA
>JAAENB010000830.1 GCA_024224995.1 bacterium
ATAATAAAAAAAAATGTGCGACAATGTGGGATTTTCTAGGATCTAAAAAACAACAAAAACAGGGGGGGATTATAGGAAAGTTTTGAAATGCATTAAACATCTGATTTTGTTGGAATAAAATTATTACGCATGCGTACTTTCTCAAAAAAATCGAAATATTCCGATCGAAAAATCGGGCCAATTTCGGAGATCCTCGCTAAGGGGGTAACTTCTCAATAAGTACGGGGAATTCTAAAAAAAGCTGGACAACAAAAAGAGGATATGATATGAGCATGATGTATGAAAGGCATGAAATTCATACAGACAATATCCGAAGAGGAAAAGACACCTCTCGTTATCAGCCTTCTTGAAATGATACAATACCAAAATGAACAAATACAGCTACTCAGAGACGAAATAGCCAGACTGAAAGATCACAAACCGAAACCCCGGCCAAAGCCGTCAAATCTTGACAAAAAAACGGAAATGAAAAAAAGGGGCAAGAAGAAAAAACGAAAGAAAAAGCCGAAAACGGCGAACCTTGAAATACATGAAGAGGTAATCATCGAACCAGAGACGGAGCCTCCTTCGGGCAGTGAATTCAAAGGTTATGAGGATTATGTTGTTCAGGAGCTGATCGTTTCAAACCATAATACCGTTTATCGCCGGGAAAGATGGAAAACACCGTCCGGCGGATATGTGGTCGGCCAATTGCCGGACGAAATAAGCGGGCATTTCGGCCCGACCCTTGTTTCTTTCATTTTGTTCCAGTATTACAGTTGCCATGTGACCCAACCGCTCATTTACGAGCAGCTTCGGGAATATGGCGTGGATATTTCAACCGGCCAGGTAAGCAATATAATAGTGAAAAACAAAGACATGTTTCATCGTGAAAAGGCTCAAATTCTGACGGTCGGACTCAGGTTGTCAGGCCATGTCAATGTTGACGACACGGGAGCTGTCCATCAGGGCAAAAGCGGATTTTGCACACACATCGGCAACGAATGGTTCGCCTGGTTCGAAAGTACGGAAAGCAAAAGTCGAATCAATTTTCTCGAACTGCTTCGGAGCGGACACACGGATTACGTGCTCAGCGATGACGCGCTTGAGTATATGGCGGTCCGCGGTCTTCCGGCCTTTCAGTTGTCAAAACTCGACGCCAACATCGGAATGACGTTCGAAGACGCGGATCAATGGTTGTTCTGCCTGAAAACTTTGGA
>JAAENB010000831.1 GCA_024224995.1 bacterium
AAGGTTCGGCAGGAAGTCCTTTGTTTATTTTTTTGAAACGCCCGTAATTAAGCTTAAAAAAACCATTAAATGATGTGCCGGCATAGATATTTTTTTTATTTATAGCCAGCGCTGTAATATAATTCCTTTTATGAAGCCCTTTTGCCGGAATTTTTCTCCAGTTTTTTCCACTATTCGTTGAACGGTATATTGTATGCTTCGTAGCAAGTACAATATTTGAAGGATTATTCCTGTCAAAAGAAAAGGCCGATATTTTCCTGTATTGTGTTGTTTTATTGTATTGGCTTCGGACCCTGAAATCAGGGGAGCTGATATTTGCCCAGGTCTTATTTTTGGAAAGCCTGAATATTCCGGAGCTCGTTGTAGTTAAATATAATGTCCCTTTTGCAGAGTATATCCTTATAGGGATAATCCCGGCAGGGAGACCTTTATTAAATTTTTCCCAATCGTCACCATTATCATATGAAATCAGAATCCCTTTTTCTTTTGTGAGAGCAAAAATATTAAGATTTGATGCGTATAATGGAGCAGTTTCTACAATTGAAAATAAGGCTAATAAAAAAGTTATTAATAATGTTGTTAACAATTGTTGATAACATTTTCTGTAATGTTGTTTTTTCATAATTTTATATCTCAGCATATTCCTTAATTTGTTTATGATACAGTTCTCGTGCTTCAAAAAAGAAGTGAATATATTCTTTTTTTTTGTAATCCGGGTAAGTCCAATCCCAGGTATTTAATTTTTTATATGAATACCAATATTCATTTTCCAGGTAAACTCCTTTTGATAAGTATGTTCGATGATAATATTCCTTACAAGAGGCAATAAATACATTGGAAAGTGTAATATAACCGGGATCAATATTAATTATTCTTTTATTACCGGAACCGGATATTTTTTTCTCCAGTTTATTGGCATATAGTTTGATATCTACAATATCTTCCCTGGGAACAAATCTTTTAAAAGTAAAAAGTACTTTTTTAAGATTTTCACCGATTTCTTCATAATAAGAAGTATGTTTAAAAGGCATATGTTCGCTACGAAGATCTATTTCTCCAAACCTGCCGACGAGTTTTTTTTCCGTTTTTAATAAATCATCTTCCGTATTAAAGAGAACTCCAAAGAAAAGTTTTGATTCCGGAGGGATTCTCGGTTCAGTCATGTACAATGCCTCTTTTATGGTGTATTTGTGAGTGAAATTTGTGTTTCATACTCAACAAACAGAAACAATTGTCAATATAAAATTTTTGTCTGACAGCCATAAACACCATACATTTTTTAAGCAATGAGACATAAAAAATAATTGACCTCAAGCTTCTTATATGATAATGATAATTAAACCCACCAAAGGCGTTTTGTCTCTACTAAAAATCTTTTTTCCAGGATGAGTATTGATGGATACTTCAACAATAAACATGATTTTTGAATTTATCGGTTCCGATTTCAGAGCCATAACGCTGCTTAATGATCTTGGTGGTCAAAGAGATATTTATTTAGCCAAAAAACTGGACGATTTTAAGAAATATGTGCTTAAAATTGGGAGACATTACGATCCTACTAATATTGCGCGAATGGAAAAGGAAATAACTCTTTTTAAGAGAATGCAAAGTGATTATTTTCCACAATTTTACGATTCCGGTTTCTGTTCAATTGACACTATTTGTTTATTTCACGAAGAATTGTCTGAAGATATAGTAACAAACCTGGAAGAAAAAGATGAAATAATATATCCGTTTTTCTATACTATAGAAGAATATATTCGTCACCTTTCCTGGGAAGAAATAACTAATGAATTGCAGGATGAGAAAAAACTGTTGGATTTTCTTGTGGATATGTTTCAGGCACTAAATATTCTCTGGGAAAACAGGATTGTACACAGGGATTTAAAACCGGATAATATCCTGGTAAAAGAAGACTTTAAACCGGTTGTTATTGACCTGGGAATAGCAAAGAGTTTTAGAGAAGGAACTAATAATATTACTCATCATTTACTGGAGGCTCCTTTTACTATAAACTATGGGGCTCCGGAGCAGCATCTGAATAATAAAGGTGATATAACCTATAAATCCGACCAATTTGCAATGGGAGTAATACTTTTTCATGTACTTACCGGTGTTTATCCTTATGGAGACTATCATGTTATAGGGAAGAATCAGCTTGTATCAAATATTCATAATGGGAAAATCGCAAACTTTAGGAATTATAATAAAAAAGTATCGGATGATATAGTCAATTTTGTATACCGGCTGGTTGAAATCAGACCTCATAAAAGATTCAGAAGCGGGAAGATTATATTAAATGAACTTGAGAGAATGAGGAGTAATCTTAAATGAAATTTTTTCATCAAGCGGGGCATAATACAAAATGGAATGTTGAGAGCCTGGTAGAGGATAATGTTGGGGATGGTGTTATATTCAGCCCGGTCAATTATGATGTTGTAGATATGGTTGGTGTTGAACCCGGTATCAAAAACAGAAGTATTTTTGATCCCCAGTTTTATGTCCCGGATTCACAAAAGAAAAATATTAATACGTATAAATTTTTTCCCGAAAAAGTGATGAATGGATACTCAACACTTGATTTTAATACGCAGGCTCATATGTCAGCTGAATTATGTGTTGATTTTCAACTTGAAAATGATTTTGAATTTATTATCATTCCGGCACGTTTTTTCCCTGATATGATAACTGATTTTGTTGAAAGGCAAAAAGTCTTTACGGTTGAGCCATTTTTAAATGCTGTTAAAAAGACAGGAACATCTAAAAAAGTTTTTGTTACTCTTCCCCTGACTATTTCCATGATTATTGACCAGGGATACCGGGACAGCCTGCTCAACTGGATTACCTCTTACCCGGAAATTGACGGGGTTTATCTTCTTGTTAATTTTAATGAACCTCATAAACAGATACAGAATTTTGAAAAGTTATCTTCGTATATTACTTTTATTAATGATATAAAATATGCCGACCTGGAAGTTATATGCGGCTGCTGCAATACCGAAGGGCTGCTGCTTACTCTTCTTGATGTTGATATCATTACAATGGGAGCTTTTGAAAATACCAGGAAATTTTCTATTGATAAATTTCTGGAGCTGGAAGTAACCAAGCGCGGTCCTGTATCAAGGGTATATTTACCCGGATTATTGAACTGGGTTCGATATAATACTGTTGTTGAAATAAAAGAAGGACACCCCGATCTCTGGAGCCTGGTTTATTCCGGTACTGAGTATATGGAAAGGGTTTTTGAAAGAGAATCTGATCCCCATTTTACCCAGTCAGAAACGTATATGCATCATCTTATCCTTATTGATAAACAATACAGAGAATTGAACGCTCTTCCACAGGAAGAACGGTTTGGCCTTCTTAAAGAGAAAATTGACAGGGCACTGGATATTTATAATGAGATTGATGAAAGATCAATTATGTTATTTAACAGGAGCTGTAGTGGAGACCATCTCCTGGTATGGAAAAAGGTTATTGAGTCCCTTGAAGGATAATTTTTTGGTAAACTGTTTCATTTATTTTTAGAAACCCGGTTGAATCACTGAGTTCTTTTTTTTCAGGAATATAATGAATAGTATATGATTCATCCTTCATTGTAATAAGCCCAATATTATATCGTTTAAACTCTTTCGGAGATTCAACCGCTTTTTTTGAATGATTCTCATCTAATAGAACAAAACTCATATTTGAGAACTCTTTATATCTATATGCCTGTCTTAACGCTGATTTCCAATCTTTTAGTTTTGCCTCAATAGAAATGATTTCCTGTAAAAATACGCTGTAATCTTTACTTTTTTCAAAAGAAGACTTATCAATCCGTTTAAAAAAACCGGCTTCAGTGTATGAGTTTAAGCAGTGGGAAGCCAATTTCCGGGAAATATTATGTCTCCCGGAGAAGTCTTTTATTGTTTTAATTGAACCAATTTTTGCCTTTTTTAGAGGACCCAGCCAATTTAGGTCTATCAGCATGCGTTTTTTCTCTTTTTTAATTAAGGGATTATATGTTCCCAGAACAATATCGGCGATACCGTTTTTGCTGTCGTATTCGTTAATAAGGAAGGCGTGATAGGGATCGGAATCCAGGATCTCCTTCAAAAATTGGGTATAGAGCCTGTTAAAAGCCGATACCAGTTCTTTTTCTGTTAAAAACATTGTTATAGAAAGTCTTATTTTTCTATTCTGTCCAGAACAAATCTCTTAAATGCAGCTCTTTCTTCTTTGGTTAATTTATAAAGAACATTTTTTTCGTTTTTTTTCAAATGTCTGATCCCTATATCCAGGAATTTTAGAGGGACAATCATTTCTTCATCATCTTTGAATTTTTCTGTGAGCATTTTTTTTACTATTTCTAATTGTTCCGGTTGGAATGAATTATGTCTCCGAAGGATTTCAAAAATAGACATGATGATAGAAGTATCTTTTGCAACCAGGTATTTATTTTCATTTTCCTCTTTTACTCTTGAAACAGAACCTGTCATACTCGGATACTTTTCTGAATTAAGCGGTACATCTTTTGATACTTTTTCAAAGATATTTAATATGTCATCAGGAAAATACCGTTTTAATGCTTCTTTATAATAGGCTTGTTCATGAGAAGACTCTTGAATACTATGCTTAATATAATTTTTCTTGATCTCTTCAGCAGTATAAAAATTTCCAAGAAAATCAACAAAAAGCTTAATAGGCCCTTCTCTATTTTCCTTGATCTCATAGCAGATCCTGAGAAGCGGCTCAGACAGTTCATAATAAGCTTCTTTCCCCGAGGGATTGACATCTATATATTTAAGTCTCACAAGGTTTGTCATTTGTTTGGAGATAACGTTTTGAGAACTGAAGCAGTTTTCGGCAATATCTTTACCGGTAACAGCAATCCTGACCTGGCACAGGTATTGGACTATTTTTTGCTGCTGGGAGCTCAATAAATCCATCATACTTTGATAATAAGGGATAAGGTCATTGATTGTTTTCATGAAAGACTCGGAAAGGTCTTTTAAATAGTCGTTCTTTAAAAAGGTGTAAAAAGCAACAAGAAGCCTGTGATTGCCGCCAACCAGATCATAAATAGCTCTAATACGCCCTTTGCCTATATCGGTATTTAAAAAATCGAGGAGTTTTATGTTTTTGTCCCACCCGGCAATTGATCTTAGTAATTGAATAGATTGCTCAAAAGATAGTTTTTCCAGAAGAGTTGCTCTGAAAAAGTTATGAAAGGGCATATCAATATTTTTAACATCACCAAAAATGGCCTGGTTTGAAGCAACAATCGTAAAATAAGGCCGTTGCTGCACCAGGTCTCTGAATTTTTGCTGCCCGGTTTTACCAAAACCTTTCACATTATGAAAAATGTTCCCAATATTTTCGACAATAATTAATACAGTTTTTCCTTCTATGTAATTGAGCAATATACGGGTAGCTATTTTTTCCCTGTCATCTTCAGGAGTTTTTTTTAGCCCTTCGATCTCTTTTTCAAGGAGCTCTGCCCTTTCCGGATACCATTTTATAAATGACCTGAGTAGTCTGATAATCCAGTCTAAGAAGGTGGCAACACCATACTCATCTTCACAAAGATAGGCAATAATTAGCTTGTCTTCAAGGTCGGTTCTGCTAAAAAGCCTGTTGTGTAAAACCTTGAGTGTATGAGTTTTACCGCTTCCCCGCGGTCCAATAATAAGTCTTTGAAATTTATTTCCCGTATTAGCGCTTTCAATAACAAGCTCTTCTAATTCATCGACGAGTTTTTTCCTGGCGATCAAGGTATGTTCCAGCAGTTCGGGATTAGAAATTGCCGGGTTAAACGATTGTAGATAATTAAATCCGTTTTTCATACATTAGCCCCTGTTTACTTTCCACCATTGTTGCAAAATACTATAGTTAAATTTATAGCATCTTTTGGATTTGTCTATTTTTCTGTTGAGATAGTGGTCGCTCCATAATAAAGCTAAAGTCTCTTTTATGAATTCATTGTCTGTTTCTATTTCGGTTTTTACTTCATTTCTGATGTCGTCTTCTATCCAAAAACCTTTCTTTTTGCAGGCTTTATCTAAGATATGCAGGGCTATTTTTCTCATGTTGTCGTCGTAATAGGTTTTAATCCGGTCTGTATAATGATTAAAAAATCCTATATCTTGAGGGTCATTTAATAAATGGGTGACAGCCTCATCTATTACTTTTTCATCGATTATTTCTTTCTTGTTTTCCCAAAAATATGCAAATAAGTGCTGTATATAAAAAGGCAGGTTGTCGGTGTTTTTACAGATGTAATCGAAAATTTTTTCTTTATTGTTGAATTGGAGTTTCGTTTCTTCTGATAGTTTTTCACAAAGAAGCCTGGCTCCCGGGTTGTCCATTCCGCTAATAGCAATTATTTTCATATTGTTTATTGGATCGGAATTATAGCCGTAATTCTTTTTAAGGTCTTTAATAATTAGATGAATCCCTATGGAACCGCAAAAAATAAAAGCTACTTTTTTTGTTGGTTCAAATTTGTTTCTTAACTCTCTTAGCATGTCCAGGAATTCAATACCAATTTGTGCCCCTTTTTCATCTAATTTTATGAATTTAGCAAGCATCAGAGGGAGTTCGTCGAACATTAATAATACTTTTTTGTCAATGTTCATGATATCTTCTAATATTGATTCTAATAAGGTTTTCCAGTTTTCTTTGATTTGAGGAAGTTTCCAACTGCCTATTTGATCACCTCCGCCAAATTTTTTATAAAAGCTCTTTAACTGGTGAAATTTGTCTTTTAAAATGGCTTTTGCCAGAAGCTCTTCGTAAAGTCCTTCAACAAACTCAATAGGGTGCTGTTTTCCTTCAACAAAATATAGAATTGGAGACCAGTTATTTTGAGGATTGGCTGCCATTTTTCTCAGTACACAGGTTTTACCAACTCTCCTTTCTGATGATAGAACAACACTCTGGTTTTCCAGATCGAATAAATCTCATTTTCTCTATCAATTATTTCTTCTCACGTTATAATTCCACCTGGATTTGGGTTCATGTTTCACCTCTTATGAAAACGATATTTTTATCGTACGACAATTATATCGTTTTTTATGTATTTGTCAATTGTTTTTTCTAGTTGTCTTGACTTGTAGACGACCGGTCTATTATAGTTCCATTTATGCAAAAGCAAGAAACCAAACAAAAAATACTTCAAACAGGGGCTCTGTTAATCCATTCAAAAGGCTTTAATAATACTGGTCTTCAAGAGATATTGACATCTGCCGGAGTTCCAAAAGGTTCATTTTATTTTTATTTCAAAAATAAAGAGGAGTTTGGGCTTAATTTAATCGATTTTTATATGGGTTTTATTCGTAAAATTCTGGAGAAACATCTTAATGATAAAGAGAAGCCCCCTCTTGAACGATTAAAGGGATTTTTTGTTTATTTTCGTAAAGTTTTTGAGAATGATGATTGCCGTTATGGCTGTCCCGTAGGGAATCTTTCCCAGGAGATGAGCGGCCTTAACGAATTCTTCCGAGAAAAACTTGTAGGAGCCTATTCCAGTGTAAAGTCGGCTATAAAAGAACTCCTGGAAGAAGCAAAAGAAAATGGGGAACTTGCTCCGGATCTTGATCTTGAAGAACTGGCAGGTTTTCTGTTTAACAGCTGGGAAGGAGCTATAATAGAAATGAAGCTGACCCGGAGCAGCAAGCCTCTGCTTATTTTTGAGAATACCATATTCAATACCTTTTTAAGGGTGTTGGTTTAATTAAAATACTATATTATACAAGGAGTATCATTATGGATAATTATGAACAGCTGCAGGAGATACTTGATTCTCATCCTGCTGGAGCTCCAAAATCAAAGGCATTTGATGAAATTTTGAAAATACTTTATACCCCGGAAGAGGTTGCTCTAGCAATCCATATGAGCTTCAAGGCTAAAAGCATTGAATACATTGCAGAAGCATCATCACTTTCCCCTGAAGAGGCTGAAAAAATACTCGAATCTATGGCTGCTAAGGCAGTTATAATCTCTCGTGATAAAGATAGTGGAAGAGAATATGCACTCCTCCCCACAATTCCCGGAGTTTTTGAATTCCCCTTTATGAAAGGAGGAGGAACTCCCATGCACGATAAACTTGGGAAATTGTGGGAAGAATATCATCATGAAGGAATGGGGGCTGCTTTTGCCGGAAACCCCACTTCTCAGATGAGAGTGGTTCCTGTGGAGAAGTCTCTTGATTCGCAAACTCAGGTTCATCCTTATGAAGAGGTTGCCAGTCTTATTGAACGTTCCGATTATATTGCATTAACAGAGTGTGCCTGCCGGGTAAGTGTTAAAGGGTGTGATGCTCCTACTGACGTGTGTCTTGTTTTCAGTTTTACCGGGAAATTTCTTGTTGAACGCGGGTATGCCCGTGAAATAAACAAAAAAGAAGCTATGGAAGTGCTTGACCGTTCGGAAGAGAATGGTCTTGTTCACACGAGCAATAATAGCGCGGATAAAGCAGGGGTCATATGTAATTGCTGCTCATGCTGCTGTACTGTTCTGCGGGGTAAAACCCAGCTAAATCATCCTCATGCTTTTTCTACAAGCAGGTTTGAAGCCCTGGTTGAGAGTGATGGCTGTACAAATTGTGGAGTCTGTTATGAAGATAGATGTCCGGTTAAAGCTATAGAAGTAAAAGATGACGCGGCTTTTGTTGATACTAAAAATTGTATTGGTTGTGGTTTGTGTGTGAGTACCTGCCCCACTGAAGCCATTAAGATGATAGAAAGGGAAAATATACCTGAAATCCCGGCAAGTATCAAAGAAATGGGAATTAAAGTATTACAGGAAAAAGGAAAGCTTGATAAATTTATGAAGATAATGTCCAAATAATAGATCATGTGTGCCGGTTTTACACCGGCACACATGAAGAATTTTAAAAAGACTTGCACTCAGGGTCATATCAACTATCTTCGCCCCAGGAACTCCGAAGATGCAGACTTTTGAATTTGAAATTTTTCATATAAAACTTTTTATAAATCTTGTTCATATAATCGTATCCATTTTAGGCGCGGTTTTTTTATTTCTGTACTATAAAAATTCTAAAAAAAGATGGAATTATATATTACATGAATCTCTCAATTATCATAAATATCATCTAAATAATCTTCGGAATGATCCCCTGGCTAATGATAAAACCAGTGAATATTGTAAAATAATGCTCTGGGCGATAGAAAAACAGTATATTACCGATCGTGAGACTGGAAACCTCGGGATACGGGGAATATTACGGACATTTGTTGGCCAGAGCTCCTCTCTCCAGATTATAGGGGAAATATACTTTCAGATAGCACGATACCGGAGTCCTGTTGATGAACGGATTTTAAAACTCATAAACACTCTTTCCAGCACTTTTTACCGTCTTTTTTTCATGAGTTCCATTATTTCGTTAATTTCCCTGGTTTTCATGGATTTTTTCCTGCTTCTTTCCTTTGCAAAGTTCTCCAAAAAGGGAATTGCCGGCCTTTACCGGGATATTATACGAAATAAGCGACCTTAATTAACCTGGATTTCTTTTTGTTAACTGCTAAAAATATTATTTTAAAAGGTCGATAAGTAATAGAAGACATAAAATGTCATGAAAATTGGTATGCAGGCTGGAGAAAAAAGGTGTTTAAAGATAAACGCTATCAGGAAATAGCGGGAATTATTATTATACTTATATCAGTAATTTTTTTATTATCCGTTTTTACGTATGATATCAATGATTATGAGCTTGCTTCCGAAGATCAATCTGTAAACAATATTATGGGTCCCCTGGGAGCTCTGTTTAGTCATCTTCTCCGGTCTGCCTTTGGTATATCAGCATATATTTTTGCTGCTATGATAGGGCTGGTGGGATGGACTATTATGAAAAAGGGAACTATTGTCCATATAATGGAAAAGATCTTTTCCCTTTTTTTTATATGTATTAGTGTATCCGCTCTTATTTCACTTATAAGTAGTCAGGAATACATGCTCTCCGGAGGATTTACAGGGTTATATATTCATAAGTTTTTTATGTCTATTTTAGGAAAAGTAGGAGCCTTTCTTGTTATTATTATACTGAACCTGGTTGGCCTTATACTTGTTGGGCTGGTATCGCTCTCTACGGTCCTTGAATATACCGGAGGAAAAAAGGAATTGTACGATAAAATAAAGTCTATAATGGGAAGATTCTCTTCTGATGAATCTTATGAATATAAAGAAGGTCTTCCTTTTAATTCAATAGATGATGATCTTAATCAAAAAAAGAAGAAAATGCCCTGGATTGTTAAAAGAAAGGTTATTGTTTATGAAAATGGAGAGGATAAGAAGAAAAACGCTGATCCTCTTAAATATCTTGAAATGACAGTGCCTATTGCCTCGGAGAGTGACAGTTTTGCTTTCAGCAGTTATGACCCCTTTGAAGATCCTGATTTTAAAACAAATCAAAACCAGGATATTCCCGCAATTGAAGCGACTCCGGTTATTACTGAAAATCAGGATGATATTTTCAACAGCCCGGTAGAACAAAAGGAAATTAAAGATGCCATTCCTATAAATAGAGACCTTTATTCTCTTGATAAGTGCAATAACGATTTTGATAAAGAGATGTTTGATCAACTTGATAGTGATATTGATTCTTTTGAAGAAGAAGAGGACGAAAAGGATGTTTCCATACAAATAAAAAGCAACAGGATCAGTAATATAAATCTGGAGATTGAAACTGTTAATGAAACCGTTCCGGAAGATAATTTTTCCGAGCCGGAAGAGGTTAAGGTAGAAGATACGGAAAATATAGAAGAGCCTGAAAAAGAACCGGTTAAAGCGCAAGAGAAGAACAATAGCCAAAAAACCACTATTAACAAAGAAACCGTTGTTGTACAAAAGGTTGGGAATGAGGAAGGTGATGCCGTTGAGCGAATATTTGATGAAATAGAAATGATGAAGGAGTATATTGTACCAACTGCCTATCTTAATTCATCTATTCCAATTGACAGGGAGAGCTGGAAAATTGAGATAAGAAAGAATTCCATGCTCCTGGTAAATACTCTTAATGATTTTGGAATAGAATCAAAAGTAATTAACGTAAACAGGGGACCCGTAATTACCCTGTATGAAATGCAAATAGCTGCGGGAATAAAAGTAAATAAGATTGTTGGTCTTTCTGATGATATTGCCATGGCTCTTGCCGCTCTGCGAGTGCGGATTGTAGCACCTATTCCGGGGAAATCCGCTATTGGTGTTGAGATTCCCAATACTCAAAGAGAAAATGTTACTCTTGGAGACCTGATTAAATCTCCGGAGTATCAGCTGGAAACCGGCAGCTTAAAGGTAGCCCTGGGAAAAGATATCCTGGGGAAACCGGTAACCCTTGACCTGAAAAGGCTCCCTCACCTGTTAATTGCCGGTGCTACAGGCTCCGGTAAATCGGTTTGTGTTAACTCTATTATTACCAGTTTAATATATAATTATGACCCAAATTATGTCCGGTTTATTCTTGTTGATCCTAAAATGGTTGAACTCCAGCTATATAACGGGCTTCCACACCTGTTAACACCGGTTATTACTGATCCGCAAATTGCCCCTGTTGCTCTTAAGTGGGCTATTTATGAAATGGAACGAAGATACAGGCTCCTTTCGGATTTAAATACCAGGGATATTACCAGGTATAATGAAAAAATTGAGCCGTATGGAAATAAATATGAAAAACTTCCGTTTATTGTAACTATCATTGATGAACTTGCTGATTTAATGATGGTTGCTTCAAAGGAAATGGAAGGGTATATAACCAGGATTGCCCAGAAAGCACGGGCTGTAGGAATTCATCTTGTATTGGCAACCCAGAGACCATCGGTTGATGTTATTACCGGTATTATTAAGGCAAATTTTCCGGCTCGTATTGCCTTCCAGGTAGCTCAAAGAACCGACTCCCGAACCATTCTGGACCAGAATGGCGCGGAAAAATTGCTTGGCCAGGGTGATTTGCTTTATCAATCGCCCGTAAGCTCTTTTCCCGCAAGAATGCAGGGAGCTTTTATTTCAGAAGATGAAATAGAAAAAATTGTAGCCCATCTTACTAAAGTTGGTGAACCTAATTATATTGATATAGAAGCGAGTATTTTTGATGCTGAACAGTCTATGATTGGTGAAGAGGACGGAGATGAGCTCTTTGTAGAAGCGCTTAAGATCGTAGAAGAGTCAAGAAAGGCTTCTGCTTCATATTTGCAGAGAAAACTGAGTATCGGGTATAACCGTGCTGCGCGGATCATTGAACTTATGGAAGATAGAGGGTATGTTGGTCCTCAGCAAGGAAGCAAGCCCAGAGAAGTGTATATATAACAGGTTTAAATAAAGGGATTCAATTATGAATAATATCAAAATACTAATATTATTAATTTTAGGAATTGCTATTACAATTCAATTTACAAGCTGTAAAAAAGAAGCCCCGGCTCCAGGAACGGATACAGAGCCCCTTGGAATGGGTGGACCTGATGAAATTGATGATCTTGGCTCCTTAGTAATGTCTCTCCAGGGAGGAGGTTATACGGAAGCTGATATCCTGGTAAAACAGAATTTCCGTGATGATAATACCTATATTATTGTTTGTAAAGGATTTCCAATGAAAGGGACCAGTGGGATTGTTAAAGATTCTTCTGCGAAAAGAGCAGCTCGGTTAAATGCGTATTATTTTGCAAAAAAGATCTTTGATAACTCTGTTGATCCCGGTAAATATGGTGATATTGAAAAAACTGAAAAAATGGATGATCATATTGTAATACACTATGTTCTTGAAATGAAGGGATTAAAGAACAAAAGAAGGATCTAATACTTACGCTGGCTATTTTACCGCATAAACCTCAATTGTATCGGAAAAGGCCGTTATTCTGGAAAAGAGTCCGTAAAAAAAGGAAAATGGTCCAAAGAATATTGAATTTTTTGATAGAATTCGCTCGGGATGGATACCGGCAGGTTTGATATATACTTTCCGGAATCCTGCGTTTTTCAGGATTTTTTTTGCCGAAGAGGGAGAAAAGTCTACCCGGTGATCCTTTGGGTGGGAGTCTATCCACTGCTGAATATTGAATTTGAATAATGGTCCGAATATGGAAGGAGTGGAGAAGGCAAAAACGCCTCCTTTTGGGATTGTACCGGCTATTTTTTTTATTTCGGAAAGAGGATTTTCACAGTGTTCAATGAAATACCAGGCTGTGACTATATCAAACGAATCAAGTTCTTTAATTTCCGAAAAAGGTGAATTTGATATTGAAATATCGAATTCTTTTTTGCAATATGAGGAAGCATATTCGGATATTTCAATACCGGCAAGCCTGGTAATACCGGAATCGAGAGCGCATTTTAGGAAAAACCCCATTGCAGAGCCTATATCAAGAAGCCTGATATCATTTCTTTTTTGTAAATACTTAAAGATCAGGTTTAAGCGTTTTTGAGATAACTTGTATATATGATTATAATCATCAAGATATGTCTTGCCGTATTGCTTTTTGTATTCATCCAGAAAATAGTTATCATCATAAACAAGTGTTTTATACGCTGAATTGAACGCGATACCGCATTTGAGACAGGTATGAAGGTTTGAACTTATCGACCTGTACCTCCGGGAGGTACAGGTCGGGCAAAAAATATCATGGGAAGACATTATAATTGTAGATTAACTATTAGTATTTAAAATCACTGTCTTTTTTTCTTTTTTTAGCCGGCTCAACAACAACGGGAATCCCTTTGATTTTGGCATTGTCAAAAGAGTGATATACTAACTCAGCGGATTGTTCCGGAACTTCGAAAAATGAATAGGTGGAATGGATATCAATTTTTCCGATAGATTTGCCGTCGATGCCGGATTTGTTAACAATTTCTCTGATAAGGTTTCCTGTTGAGATATTGTGGTTTTTTCCGATATTGATGAACAACCTGGCCCTACCGTCTTTAACGTCTTCAAAAACAATGGAACCTGTTTCAGTGGTTCTGTTAAGAAAGTTCTTGTTGGCTAAGTCAACTTTGGAAATATCTCCCAGGTGTTCTTTCAGTACGGCGGCAGCGATTCTTTTGGCTCCGTTAAAAAGAGGAAGTTTTTTGCTTAAGACCTTAACAAGTTTTTCGTAATCTTCAAGTTCTTCCGTAAGAGCCACTTCCACGATCTTTTCTAATTTTTTTTCCTGGCGCATAGAACCTCACATAAATTTGCTTTCTCGATGATGTACTGGGTACAGTTCTAACTTAATATCGGCTTAAGAACTGTATTGTACCAATCAATTTTCTATATATATGAAAAAAATAGCAAGTAATTTTCGTAACTGTAAAACGCTCATGACCTGGGCTCAATGCAGATTGTATGGCAGGACTACTTTTATCTTATTCTTTGCATTTATATCCAACATTTCGAACAGTTTCAATTATCGAGTTAAAATCATCACCTAATTTTCCTCTAAGCCTTCTAATGTGAACATCAACAGTTCTTGTTCCGCCAATGTATTCCATACCCCATATTTTGTTGAGTAGTTCCTTTCTTGAGAACACCACTCCTTTGTTCTGAACAAGGAGTCTTAGCAGTTCAAATTCTTTATAGGTAAGTTCCATTTTTTGGTTATTACTGTATACGGTGTATTCTTTGAGGCTTATTTTAAGATTTCCAATAGAAATAGTGCTTTCATCCGAACTGCTTTCCCACAGGAGTCTCTTTATCCTTGCTTCCAGCTCTCCTCTACGGAAGGGATATAGGACAAAATCATCGAAAAACCAATCGGTATTTAACTCTGAAATGTTATTCACTTTGAAAATTAGTAAAACCGGTGTATCCTGAGTTTTTTTACGTACTTTTGATAGATAGAACTGTATGGAATCAGCGAAACCGGCAATACCCGAATCAATTACAAGAACTGAATATTCATCCCGTTTTATCGATTCAATGGATTTATAATTAATAACATTAGCATCCGGAAAGTTGTTCTTAAAATCTTCCAGAAGCTCATCATTATCTGTTGATAAACCGATTATTTCATTCATAACACAATAAAAACCTGTTAAGATACGGTGTCTTATGTTGTAATTTCTTTGAATACTTTAATGTATTCATCTGCAACAGCTTCAGCATAAAAGTCCTTTACCTTGTTTTTATTATTTTCGGAACACTTTTTATATAGTTTTTTATCGGTATACATTTTCTCAATTGCTGCTTTACAAGCCTGAATATCGCCAACACTGATTAAAAGAGCGTTTTCTTCTTCCCGTAAGAAATCTGTTTGGCCTCCATGGTCTGAACAGATAACCGGTAAGCCAAAATACATTCCCTCCATATATACAATCCCAAATCCTTCGTGCATTGATACTAATGTGAATAAATTAGCGTTTGCCAGATAATTGTATTTATCATCCTCATCCACATATCCAAGAAATTGTACACGGTCTTTAATTCCAAGATCACTGGAGAGTTGTGATAGCGGTTCTTGTTCAGGGCCATCTCCTAGAACAAGCAATTTTATTTTTTCATTTTTTATTTCAGCAAGTGCATTAATGAGAACATCAATGGCTTTTCTTTTTACCAGCCTCCCTATTGTAATTAATATATAATCATTTTTGTTTATATTCAAGTCTTTCCTTTTCTTTTTTGGAGGTTTTGGAGGATGAAAAGCCAGGGGAATTATAGCTACTTCTTGTTTGGGTTTATAATATTTTATTGTATTATCCCTGGTATTGCTTGACTGGGCAACTAACCGTGTAGCTGTATTCAGCATAAATTTTACAATGGATCTCCAGAAAAAACTCTTATGAGGAGACATTTTCTTGCTTGGGTCATAAATATCGCCTCCGTGGAGAGATAAAACATTGGGAGTTCTGAATATTTTTCCAAGAAGATACCCAATAGGGCCGGAAGGAACAGCAAAATGGGTATTTATTACATCATAACGGTTTTTTCTAAAAAGTCCGATTCCTTTGAAAAAGGCACCCGGCAGGTATGTTAGCAGGGAAATAAAGGAAGCTGCATCTCTTGATTTTCTAAAGAATATCTTCACTCTATGTACATTTATATTATCCATTACTTCAAAAGATTGCAAATCCTTGAATGATGAAGTTATTACATCAACATCAGCTTTTTTGGCCCATTCAACTGCCAGGTCATAGGTGGCTACTCCTCCTCCTCCGCCAAGAGGGGGAAATTCATAATTTATGATTAGGATTTTAAGTCGTTTATCCGGGTTATTTTTTTTCATTGCTTTATGGTATATAGACCGGTAACCGGTCTCTCCTGATTTTCTTTTATTTCTGTATACATCTTATTTTTATACACAAATATAGTAAAGATATTTTTTTACGGATCTAATAGTACATATGTATAGCAGTTACATGAAGTCAGTTATTAATATATAATATTAATTGTTATTGCAAAAAAATATTGCTAATCTTAATATTACAGATGATTATATATTTTGTTCTTAACAAATGTTAGGTTGTTGCGTTTATGGATCTTGAAAACAGAAAAGTTCTAATTGTTGAAGATAATGAAGAAGATTCCCTGTTTTTTCAAAAGATATTGAATGAACAGGGATTTCTTGATATTGTTTTGGCTGCGTCAGGAGAAGAAGCGGTAATTAAAGCTGCGGAGTTGAAGCCAAATCTTATTTTAATGAAAATAGAGCTAAAAGGAGAATTAAACGGGATAGAAGCTTCAATTATCATCAGGAAAAAGATTGATATACCTATTATTTTTATTACCGGGCTTGATGAGACTATCGTTGATTATATTGATGATGATGCAAAAAACAATTGTATTACAAACTCATATGGATTCTTGTTTAAACCTATTAGTGAAAAGTCTTTTTTATACTCTATCAAGATTGCCCTTACCAGGCATAAATTTGATATAAAACTTGAAGAGAGTGAGATTAAGTACCGGGAGCTTTTTGAACGGTCCAAGGATCCAATTTACATTTATAAAAATGACAGGTTTGTAGAATTTAACAACTCGATGTTGGAGCTTTTTGGCTATAGCAATGAAGAAATGACTAAAATATCATTAAAAGATATTTGTGTGGACCTGCAGGATATTCGGCGATTTGATGAAGCTGTAACTGAAAAAGGGTATGTGAAAGATTTTGACCTGAGATTGCTGAAAAAAGACGGTACCACACTGAATTGTCTTTTAACATCCAATATTCTAAAAACAAAGATCGGCGAAATAAAAGGATACCAGGGGATTATCAGGGATGTTACGGAAAGCAGAAAGTCGGTTGAAAGGATCGAAAGAAGTATTGAGAATATGCTTATTGCAATGGAAAAGAATGAGAGCTTAAACCTGAGCCTGGAGAATAAGGTTGAGGATTTAAGAGACGCGAATAGAACTATACAGCTGTCGGAAGAGCGGTATCGCCTCCTGGTTGAAGGCTCCAGTGATATAATTTTTACTCTTGATGAAAATTGGAGTATTATTTCCGCGAATAAGTCCATTACAACGCTTTTGAATATCCGGCTTGAAAAAGTGATTTTACTTAATTTTTTTGACCTTATTTATGATGGGGCTGATGAAGGATCTGTTACAAAAGATTTCTTAAAAGAAAAACTTGGACATTTTATTGAAAGCAGGGAACCAGTTCAGTTTAAGATAGATTTTAAGTCTTTAATAAGTTCGGAACCGGTAGAAGTGCAGGTGAGACTTGAATATATAAATATTGAAGGTAAAAATGAGATATTAGGAAAAGCTTCACGAATAATGGAAGACTCATTAATGAAATATTTCGTTTCTGAGAAGCAGGAATTTTCACTGGGAAATTTTCTCAATTCGGCTGAAGATATCAGTCACCGGATAACTCGAAATGTTAAAAAGTATATGGATTCAAAAGAGATAACTCTGCTGCGAATTGCTTTAAGAGAAATAATAATTAATTCTGTTGAACATGGAAATCTTAACATAAATTTTGAAGAAAAGACAAAAGTTATGTTTGAAGGCAATTATTTTGATTTTATTGCTGTTAGAAGACTTGATCCTATTTACGCAAACAAACGAGTAGTTATTGAATATTCTATTTGTCCGGAAAAAGTTGTTTACAAAATTGCTGATGAGGGAGACGGTTTCGATCACAAAAAGATATTCAGCTCTATACTGGAGGAAGACAGTGAAGGCGCACTTCCCCACGGTAGAGGGATCATGATGGCTAAAGAAATATTTGATCATATTGAGTATAATGAAAAGGGTAATGAAGTAGTGTTGGTAAAACACTTTAATTAAATCGTTAAGAGGTTTTAGAAAATAAAATGGGAATAACCTATAAAGATTCAGGCGTTGATGTTGAGGGCGGCAACAGTTTTGTAAAAAAAATATCCCCAATTGTTAAGTCAACTTTTTCCGACAGGGTGATAACAGGCATAGGGGGCTTTGGCGCTCTTTTTTCCGGATCCTTTCCGGAATATAAAGATCCCGTACTTGTTTCAGGTACGGATGGTGTTGGTACCAAATTACAGATTGCTCAAAAGCTGGATATTCATGATACAATTGGTATTGATGCTGTAGCAATGTGTGTAAATGATATTATTGTTTCCGGAGCAAAACCGCTCTTTTTTCTTGATTATATATCATGCGGCAAGCTGAAAGAGAATGTCATGGTTGATGTTGTAAAAGGAATTGCAGAAGGGTGCAAGCGCTCCGGGTGTAGTCTTATTGGTGGTGAAACTGCAGAACATCCCAATGTTATGCCAGAGGATGATTACGATATTGCCGGTTTTGCAGTTGGAATAGTAGACCGGGAGAAAATCATTGACGGCAGCAGCATACAGCCCGGGGATAAAATTATCGGACTGGCATCTTCCGGTATTCATTCCAATGGCTATTCCCTGATACGGAAACTGTTTTTTGATGTAAAGGGGTACGGCCTTGAAAAAGAAGTTCCCGGTTCCGGAGAATCCCTGGGAAAAATCCTGCTTGAACCAACGAAATTATATGTAAAAAGTGTTCTGGACTGTTTGGAAGCCGGAATATCACTTAAAGGTATTGTTCATGTTACGGGCGGCGGTTTTTATGAGAATATACCCAGAATTTTACCCGAAAAAACAGCAGTGAATATCCAAAAATCTTCTTTTGAGATCCTTCCTATATATAAATTCATTCAGGAGGAAGGGGAAATAAGCGAAAAAGAGATGTTTACCACGTTTAATATGAGTATTGGAATGATATTTTTTGTTTCTCCTGAAGAAGAGAAAAAGACTCTGGAAGCTATAAAAAGCGCCGGAGACAGAGCTTTCTCAATTGGTACTGTTGAAGAATTTACGGACGAAAAAGTTAAAATAAATTCGTAATAATAAGTGATTTTAAATGGGTTTTACCTATGCTTGATATAAATATTGAAGACTATATTCCACACCGGGACCGGATGAAACTCATTGAAGAGGTTCTGGAGGTCGCTGATGGCCGGTCAGTAACTGTTTCAACTGTTTCCGAACAATGGCCCATGTTCCGTGATGGGTATGTAAACCCGATTATTATGATTGAACTTGTTGCTCAAACTTCAAGTCTTGCGGTTGGGTGGAAGAAAAGAAATGAAGAGAAGGTTGGTGGAAAGGGATGGCTTGTTGGACTTAAAGAAGCTTCTTTTGATATAGAAAGTCTCCCTTTAAACACCAGGCTTGTTACCGAAATTGATGAACGGTATTCTCATGATAATTATGTTGTACTTGATGGAAGTGTCTTTCTTGAAGAAAAACATGAAGATAAAAAGATTGCAAAGATCGCTATACAGGCATTTCGCCCGGATTAGGAATTAAGGAGATATTATAAATGAATAGTACAAAAGTAGCAATAGTAACAGGAGGAGGCCGGGGCATTGGCCGGGCAATTTCTATTGAATTGGGAAAAGCCGGTTATTATGTTATCATCAATTATCAATCCAATGATCTGGCTGCTGCTGAAACCCTGCAGATGACACGATCCGGCGGTGGAGATGGTGAGATTGCAAAGTTTGATGTGCGGAATTCGGAAGAAACAGAAAAATATATCGCTGAAATCACTTCCCGTTACAATAATCTTGAAGTCCTGGTAAATAACGCGGGCATTGTATCGGACGGTCTTTTTGTTATGATGAATGAAGATAACTGGGATACCGTGATTGATACTTCTCTAAAGGGCTTTTTTAATATGACCAAACCGGTCTTAAAAAAGATGATTCGAAACAAGCGCGGTTCAATAGTTTCACTATCATCAATGTCCGGTCTCATTGGCAACAGGGGGCAGGCTAATTACTCAGCGGCAAAAGCCGGTATTATTGGAGCCAGCGGTTCCGTGGCTAAAGAAGTTGGACGGCTTGGAATACGGGTCAATGTTGTAGCCCCCGGTATGATCGATACTGACATGATAAAGGGAGCAGCTCCCCTGGAAAATATTAAACAATTGGTACCCATGGGACGGATAGGAAAACCGGAAGAAGTTGCCAAACTTGTCCGTTTTCTTTGTTCCGATGATGCTTCTTATATAACCGGCCAGACTATCTCAATAAATGGCGGTATGTTTTAGTGTTTAGAAGAATTTTAGTAGTCTTAGTCATAGCATCTTCCCTGGTTTTTATCGGTTGGGGAAATAACTGGGATGAAATTAAAACATCTGCGGCTGCCATTAAATCGATTAAATCCGATTTTACCCAGGAAAAACATATGAAGATCCTGTCGCGGCCGCTTATTTCAAAAGGAAGATTTTATTATAGTAATCCCGCTTCTCTTAGATGGGAGTATAACTCTCCAATAAAGAGCATTCTCCTTATGAAAGAAGGAAGTATTAAGCGCTATATTAAAGGCCGCAAAGGGTATGTTCGTGATTCCAGCGCGAATCTTCAGGCAATGAGGATCGTTCTCCAGGAGATTACCCTTTGGCTAAAGGGTGAATTTAAAGGGAATCCGGATTTTAAAACAGTTCTGAATAAAGGCCTCAATACAAAGATAATTCTTACTCCAAAGAAAAAAGCATTATCAAACATAATAAAACGGATTGAGCTCAGGCTTTCGGAAAAGCCCGGGATTATTCAGTCTGTTACCATATATGAAAATAGAAATTCATATACCATACTCAAATTTAAAAATGTAAAACTTAATAAAAAAATAGATGATTCCATATTCAGCAAAATATAAATTTTTTGTTTTTTCTCTGACTTTTCTCATGGTAGTTTTATGTCTATCCTGCGGCTCTCTTCCTGAAATAAAACCCGCTGTTCCGGTTGAAAAAGACGCGATCTTAAAACAATGTGAAATCCCTTTTGTTAAAAGCAAATGGCGTTTTGTTCATTCGATTGAAGCTGAAATGCCTACAGGGGATACAGCTTTTATGATGGGAATAACAATCGCTGATCCTTCTTCGCGGAGTCTTCATAGCGTCATTATGAGCATTGAGGGACTTGTTCTATTCAACGCAGCCTATTCTATTAAGAGTAAAAAACTGGAAATAAAACGGGGCATACAACCCTTCGATTCAGCGAATTTTGCCCTGGGTATGATGAAAGATATCAGCCTGATATTCTTCTACCCCGATGCTCCTATTGTTAAATCCGGGACCTTTCCTGAAGGGTTCCGCGGATGCAGGTTCCAAAGAGCTGATAATTCATTTGTTGATATTACTGTACCACAAAGTGGAGAATGGGAGGTTCATCAATACAATGAGTCCTTTTCTCTTACTCGCAGTATAAAAGCTTCTTCTTTCCGGATGATCCATAAGAAAAAAATACCCGGAACTATTGATTTACAAGCTCCCGGATTGCTTGGGTATTCACTGCATATGGAACTCGTTGAAGCAGAGGTTCTTGATTAGAACCGGTATGTGAGCCCTCTTCTCATAACGTGGGGTTGAAACCCCACGCTATGAGAAATAGTTAGAACCGGTATGTCGGACCAATGATAAACAAGCTCTCTTTTGTGGTATAAAAACACCCCATCTTTGAGTACCCATAATAATACTGTATCGATAATTCATGAGCTTCTTTTTCTCCAGCCGGGTTGCCAAGAATCATTGTATTAAATAAATACTTTAAATAAATACCGGCTTTAATGCCAATATTAGGGCTATGATCAAATCCTGTTGTTTCCAGCTCAAATTCAACAAAAAAGGGTTTTCCTTTTGAAATGAAATCGGCCCTGCTGCCCACTAAAAAAGACCAGTTATAAAAAATACGTTCCTCTGTCCTTCTGCCGAACTTGTATTCAAACCCTGCGGTTAAATCAAGCCAGGTGAAGATCTTGTAGTTTATATATTGTCTCGCGGCTTCAAAACCGGTATTTTCTATTTCATTAGCCTTATTTTCGTAATGAATATAATCATCACCTAAATGAGAGCTGTTATGATATACCATTGTTTCAAAATATAGATTATTATAGCGAGCCTCAAAGAAGAGTCCTCCCAGGAAATCGGCGTGAATAAAGTTAAACGATTCTGAAAATAGCTTAAACCTGGTATAAATACCGCCATAGCCGCCTATAAGAAAAGAACTTTTTTTCCCGGGCTTAATGGATACTCCCGGTATCCTGGCCCCAATATTGATCAACGAATAATGGGTTGAATCTTTTGTGGAATAAGCGTAAAGCGCGTCAATTGCCGGAGATCGCAGTAAGGCACTGTGATGATTTGTTTCTATATTACTAAAAGGGAAAATTGTTATTTCTGCATTTAGTGCGGAAATAGAGCAAATTATTATAAAAAAAACCGGAAAAAGTCTTTTTTTCATGAAATTTTCAAAAATTTTAATGAGCATATTTTCACTTTATGTGTAATTTATGTTATAAAATTATCTTTTTATAGCATAAATTTAAAGAATCAAGCTCTTTTTTTTTAAAATACTGTTGTTTGTTCCCCTACACCTAGCGTTCATTCCCTTTTAGTTGACGATTGGTAAAAAAAGTCGTATATTAAAATAGTATTAAATAATCATTACTTAATAAGTGTGGGATGGAGAGCATCCCGCACCTGTTAAGTTGATAATAATACCTTAATTTTTGAATGATCTTTCTCCTATAATATAGTAGAGCAGCCTCTTCTTTTAGAGGAGGCTGCTCTACCTTTTTTTTATTTCTCTTTAAACTCCTCTCTAAAACCCTGTTTTTATCAATTTTCAATTATCCTTGACATTTATCGTCCATATAATAGGAACTTCAGAATCGATATATTCCAGGAGACATTAATGAAATTTAGACTAATATATCCCAAATGGACAAAAATTGAACGCCAGACGGAGTTTCATCTTCCGCCTCATGGTCCGGTTAATATGGCTGCTGCCATCCCCGACGACGTTGAAATTGAGTTTATTGATGAAAATGTAGAGCCCATCAATTTTGATGATTCTGTTGATTTTGTCGGGATCTCTATGATGCTTGTGAGCCAGGCAAAAAGAGGTTGGGAAATTGCCGATACATACCGGAAAAGAGGCGTAAAAGTTATTTTTGGCGGAATCTCTTCCATGCTTCTTTCCGAACAGACCATGGAACATGCTGACTCTGTTTTTCTTGGCGAGGCTGAAGGCAGGATGGAAGAAGTTTTTAATGACTTTAAAAATAATGAACTAAAACAAGTTTATGACTATATGGGAAACTTTTTACCCATCGAAATTGTTGGGCCGGCCAGGAGAGATATTCTCAAAAGAGAGTTTTATAATTACCGCGGTATTCAAATGGTTGACCTGTTTCACGCCTCACGAGGCTGCCGTTTTAACTGCTACCCATGCTGCACCCCCTACCTGGGAGGAAAGAACTTTAGACCCAGACCTCTTGACAGGGTTGTTGAAGAACTGGAAACTATCGATAACAATCGTTTGTTTATTGTTGATAATTCCCTTGCACAGGACGCGGAATGGGAAAAAAATCTTTTTAGAGAAATGATCCCGCTTAAAAAGAAATGGTGCTCTCATACCATTGAAGATAAACCGGAGATCCTGGACCTTGCAGCTCAAGCCGGAGCATGGTATGTATACCAGGCTATTTTTGATACTTCCGATTATATAAAAGAACGGATTAAAAGATATCATGATTACGGTATTGGAGTGGAAGGAACTATCCTTCTGGGACTCGATAACCATACTGAGGATTCTATCAAACGATTGATTGATTTTTTGCTTGAAGTTGATCTGGATCTTGCTGAATTTACGGTTCTCACGCCCTTCCCTCACACCAGGGCCTTTGATGATCTTAAGAAAGATAATAGAATACTAACCTATGACTGGGATAAGTATACTGCTGACCAGGTTGTACATCAGCCGAAGAATATGACTCCTGAAAAACTCCAGGAACTCTTTACCTATGCATGGGATACTTTTTACAAGGATGAACCCCAGGAATACAAGATGTTCAAACTTTTCAAGCAAGTCATTGAAAAAGAAAAGGCCGACAATACTTTCAAGCCCAGAGACAGAAAAATGGCAAAAAACCGCTTCGGCAGATTAGAAAATTAAGGACTTAAAAACTCTTCGAAATGGTACCATTCCAGGGGATACTCCCGGACAGTCTCTTCAAGGATATCCGCGTATCCCTGGCATGATTTTTGGATTGTTTCTTTTCGCTCCGCCCGGGATGGTGCGGTAACATATATGGGTTTTGATATTTTAAAGTGATATTTTCTTTTTCCTGTTTTAAAGACAAAAAAGATAAACAGGGGCACTCCCGAAAGAAGAGCGAAAATATGCGGTGTTTCGGGAAGTGTGCTTTTGTGTCCAAAGAAATCGACTTCTATGGCCCGGGGCTCTTTTCCCCAGAGCCGGTCCCCGGTCATTGATACCAGGCCTCCTTCTTTGAGGAAATTTATACCGTCTATAATATCAAAAGGAGATCCGCCGTCTTCTTCAACCGCGATGATTTTAACTCCGGTCTCTTGCAGGCTGTTTTTTTGTATCTCTTCGATCTGTTCCTTATTTTTTACTCCCATATAAAGAAGTAGTTTTAACCCGGTTTTACGCAGAATATGAGCGGCAATTTCCCAGTTTCCCATATGGGACATGAGAATAATTCCGCCCTTTTCTTTTTTGGTTGTCTCTTCCAGGAGCTCCCACCCTTCGGAGGTATAGGTTATTTTTTCATAATCCTGTACAAAAATCCGGTCGATAAAAAGCCTTGAAAAATTGTGGTATTGTTTCCAGGCACACCAGGTATGATAGATGCGGCTCTTTTTTGGAAAAACCGCTTTATAAAAGCGCACGCTTACGCCGACCCGGGAAGGGAAAAATAAAAAGAATCCCGTGGTTATTATGGAGACCGGGATTGAAAAAAACCAGGGACCTATTGTTTTTGATATATTGGTAAAAAGTCTATATAAAAAAGCTCTCATGCTGTAAGTTCCAGGTTTAAAGTTTAGAGTTTTTTCGCGATGAACCAGGTTTCTTCCCTGTTGGGTCCGGGTTCAATCAATGTAATCTCAAATTTTGCTGCTGCCAGCATGGTTTCGATTTTTTCGGATGAGCGAAAATATGTCCGGTTTTTTCCTACTTTGTTTCGTATCTCTTCGATCCATCGTTCCCAGGGGACCCGTTTTTCCGATGGTACTGTTGCCCGTAAAACCAGGGTTCCACCTGGAGCCAGATTTGAGCAAAGCTTATCAAATGTCAATTGCAATTCCTCACCAGGTATATAGTGGATCATGTCGAGCATGAGGGCTGTATCAGCCGCTTTTGGTGCTGGCGGAATTACCGGGGTTTTGTCCTGTTCTACCTGTCCCTGGTTCCTGATTATTCGCGCTGCAATCCTGACTCTTTCTGTTTGCGGCTCCAGCCCGTATACGCGGGCATTGGGGTAGAGCTCCAGTATCCAGGCTGCCGGGACCGCGTAGCCTGTTCCTATGTCAATTATGGTTTCCGGATTGTTAAGGAAATCGGCAAGCCGGGGGAACATGGGATCGAAGCGTATCTTGAAATAGGAAAAAAGACGGGGATATGCTTCCATGTGTTTGTACCTGGCGAAAACCCTTTTTTGATGTTTTCGCGACCCTGCCTGTACCGGTTCTGCCGGTTCAAGGGCTAATTCCGGTGTGGAATAAAATCGGCTTAGAACCGGAGGCAGTATTGTAAAGGCTCCTATAAGGGAATAGCCGATTCCCAGGAGAGAGGTTATTCCCGCGCTTCTCAGTAAAGAATGTTCTGCTGTTAATAATACGCCAAAACCAATCAATGTTGATATCGATGCCAGGAAAACAGCCATGCGGATGAGCCCCATGGCTGTGCTGTTCTCATCCCGGTACCGCTGGTATGACCTGACAAAGAAAAGGGAATAATCTATTCCCATTCCAATGATTATTATGGAAAGCATAAGTCCCGGTATATCCAGGGGATGACCTATGAGTTTCAGGGTTCCTAAGGTGGATACCAGGGCAAAACTTATGGGTGCCAGTGTAATGAGGGTTATTTTCCAGTCAAAAAAGAACATAAATAAGAGTATTATCACACTTATTCCTATTATTATTACCATTTTTACGAAAGTATCGGAGAGAATTGAACCCAGTCTTTCAGTAAAGAGACCGGGATCGAAAACCGTGGCTTTTCCTGACGCTGAATATTTATCAAAAAATTGTTCTTTATTATATGTTTTTCCCGGAGTTAATGTTGAGAATTGTATCCATGCTTTTTCATCACCGGTTTTTGCGATTCCCAGGAGCTGGTGATATGTTTCCGAAAGGGGGATGGCGTTTTTCTCTTTCAGGGCGATATTTTTAAAAAACGGATCAAAACCACTTACGGAAAAACCGAATTCTTGTGAAGCTCTTCTTATTGAATTTTTCAGGTTTTGGACCCGTTCCCGGCTCCAGAATGTTTTCCAGGCCTGGAAATTGCTTTGCAGCCGCTCTGTTCCGGGGAATATCATTGATGGGACAAATGCGGATTCCAGGCTTCCTGATACAATATCGGCCTCCAGCATGGATACGAGTTTGTCCCCATTATCCTGAAGCTCCTGTATTGATTTGGCTTCCGTGGCTATGAATATCTTGCTGAATATATCTCCCCAAACCTCTTTTACAAGTTGTTCCGCAGCCAGTGTTTCTTTGCTTACGGTATTCATACTGGAAAGGCTTACCTGGAATTCAGGTTTGGCAAAAAAGAGCATTACCACTGCGAAAAGAAGAGCTCCGTATGCTTTGTATTTTTTCCCCGATAGGGCGAATTTGTTTACAAAATTTTGCAAGGGCAGTTTTCTTTCCCGTTTTACCGCGGGCATTACTGGGAAGAGTATGGGAAAGATTGTATGTACAAATATAAATGAAAAGCTTATTCCCAGGGCCGCGAACCGGCCTATTTGCGTGAGGATAGAAAAACCGCTTATAAATAGCGAGGAGAAGGCTCCTACGGTGGTGAGGGTTGCCAGCAGGCCTACTGACCAGACCTCCTTTGCCGCGTACCGGCCTGATGTTTCATAGGGCCTGTCCAGGAACAGGAGATAGGCTATTCCATGGTCCACTGTTATCGAAATTATTGCTCCTCCGAAGCCCACTGCCAGGATCGATATTTTCTGTGTGAATAGTGAATAGACAAAAAGAGCCATCATGGCTCCAACTATTGCCGGCACCAGTGACAGAAGACCGATTATGGGTCTGGGAAATGCCAGTATCAGCATGAGGGCGATTCCTAATGTAGCGAAAAGTATAGCTTTTTGAGTATCTTTTTTGGCTATTTCTTCGTTATCAAGGGCTGCCCGGTAGCCTCCTACAGGTGATATTTTTATGACGCCTTTCCCGTATTTTTTATCGATCTGTTCGATGGTTGTATTCATGGTATTGTTGATGTTTCTTGCCAGGACAGAATCGGTGCTTGAGCCTGCCGGTTCCGCCATTACAAGGAGATGTTTTCCGTCACTGGAAAGGAGCTGATCCCGGTAGATTTGAACGTTATTTGATGGTGCCAGGTGCGCCAGCTTTGCAAGGGCTACATTTTTGATTCCCAGGGGGTCCCGTGTTATCATCTCTGCCTGCCCTATTCCCTCCAGGCTTGAGAGCTGCTCCAGGTTTTTTGCAAAGATCTCCCGCACTTTTTCCGGTTTAAGCAGGGGAGCTATTTTCTCTTCCAGTTCTTTTTGGGTTAAGAGCATGGGGAGGTTTTTTACCGTGTGAAATAAAAGCTCCGGCATTATTTCACGCATTTTTCCCATGCCCACTTCGCTGAAATATTTGCTTTTTTGCAGTTCTTCTTCTACCAGTTGGGCTGCTTCAACCAGCAGGTCCATATCAGCCTCTTTATGGCTGATATCGATCACGATCCGGTCCTGAACCGGGTGATTATCTATAACATATCGAGCATCTTCAAGGACCGGGTCATTTCCGGGCAGGGACTTTGCTATATCCGTATCAAACTTCAGGCGATTAAGCCCTATGTAAAACAGGATTCCTATTACTGAGGTTATGATTATTAAAAGAGGCCATCGTAATTGTTCTTTTTTCATGGTTATTCCGGGTTCTTTTATCAAAAAGCGAGGTTGCGTAACCTCGCTTTCAAGAGATTTTGATTCCTTTTTAATGGAATTTTGCGTTTTTTAAATGATTTTTTCCATAACAACGGGCCTTTTGCTGTCAATTTTCGCTTCAATTATATGAATTTCCGACAATAATACGATATTATCCCCTAAGTTGTGAGGATCAAGAGCCATGAGCTGAACAGAACGCAGTCCGCCATACCACCACCGTGAGTCTGAAACATAGATAATATCTCCAACTTCAGCTTTTAAGCAATCCATGGCCTCTCTGCTCAATGATACACCCTCTATATCTTTCATCTCGGTTTTTATCTCAAGTATTCCTCTGTACTTTTTACCGGGAATATCATCATTTGGCTTGCGGCCTCCTTTGAAGCGGCGTTTTGCTTCTTCTATTGAGTCAACAACCAGACCAGCCAATTCTTCTTTGCTCTTTGGTTTTGTGCAAAAAGTAACAATAATGCCGATAGCTCCGCAGGTGACGAGTCCGTAAAGTGCCCTCATGTATTTATATCCATCAGGGTCCACACCCTGGGCAAAAGGAGATACAAGAACAGGAAAGGCGATAGACAGACCTACCATAAAACCACCCCCCACAATAGTGGCGAAAGCAGCCGTTGTTGTGTACCTTTTCCAGAAAGCAGCAAATAGAATGGTTATGACCATTGGGGGAGTTATGGCCGCAGTAAAGGCTCCGTGGGCCACATAGATAGAGTGAAAGCTCTGAAACAAAGGAACAAGAGCAAGCCCGAACAGGGCCGCGAAAATGGCAACGTATTTCGCCCATTTTAAATAATACGAGTCATCCATGTCCGGCTTTATCTCTTTTACTATATCGTTCACACTAATGGCAGATACGGCGTTAATAAGCGTATCAATAGTTGACATTAGCGCGGCAGTTAACGCCGCCATTATGAATCCAAACACTCCCGGAACGGCGATACGGCTCGCAACTTCAACAAAAATATGATCGGGATTTACTCCCGCAGGGATTAGACCCAGGTTAACCATTGAACTTCCCAACCACCCTGCGTTTGAAACAACAAAGGCCACAAGAGGCATAAAGACCAGTACCACCATAAAAATGGCTCTTTTTCCTTCCTTTGGGGACTTTACGCTCATGAACCGCATAAGTACTCCCTGGTTCATGAAATAGAACGCAAAAGAATTTGCCATGCCGTCCTGCCAGAAAATTCCCGCGGAATTAAATTTTGGATTATCGTTAAAATGGGCAAAGGGAAGTTTATGCGCGGTATCAAGGGAATTCCAAAAAGTTCCGAAATCTCCAATATAATAAATTCCAAGCCCAAAAACGACAAATCCTGCCAGTATTAGAATAAAACTCTGCGCCAGGTCGGTCATTATTACTGAGGTTTGTCCGCCAGCGTGCATATATATTCCGCAGATGATTGAGATAACCAGGGCAATGACGAAAACTCCGGTTTTTACTCCTAATTCAATTCCAAATATATCGGAAATCATGGGTTGAACCAGGGGTTGGAGCGCGACTCCAATGGTAAAGAGGTTAATACCTATATATCCGATTAAATAAGTGAGCAGAACAACGATGGCGGCTTTTCTTGTTTTTTTATCAAAACGTTTTTCGAAATATTCGGGAATTGAAACGACCCGTGAAAAATAAATTATCGGGAGCCAGCCAATGACAAATAGGGGGATGATGAACCAGTCGTTTAAGTAGCTCATGGTTGATGAAAAGCCATATTTATACCCGGCAGTGGAATATTTAATAAAGCTGTAAGACCCAACCAGTGTGGCGATACAGCTGAAAGAAATGAGCCACCAGCTGAACCGCTGTCCACCGAAAAAGAAATCCTTTGTTGACCTGGTGAACCTGCCGAACCATGTTCCGAAACCCAGTATGAGAGTGAAATATATTATTATTACGATAAAATCAAGTCCTGTTCCTTTGCCCATCTTATGCTCCTGAAGCGATTGTTATAATAATATGCATCGTAAGATAAATGAAAAATCCCACAATTAATTGGAAAAAAATTCTTTTGTCTTTTTTTAATTCAAGCTTTAACGCTCTTTTTTTAATCGCTAAGATGATGCTTAAGGAGAAAACGACACCTCCAATAAGGTATTGATAAGCCAGGGGAAACCATGGTGATTCAATCATATCTACTCCTTTTGAGATAAATTTGTATCCGGAGTTATTTCTCTTATTTCACTCTTATCAAGGTGTGGTAGTGAACGATGTTTATTAGACGGTAGTCCCTGCATTATTGCAAGTAATATTTGCAGCGCGTCTCCATGGGAGACGAATAGTATGGTTTCATTTTTATGCTTTTTCTCGCATTCTTTAATTAAGCCAAATACCCGCTCTTTTACACTGTTGGGAGACTCTACGTTATTATTTGTATTATCGGGATTGTTTTGGTCTTCCTGCCAGACTGTTCCGTAGTGTTTGTCCGGCTTCCCGTCATGGTCGCCAAAGTATCGTTCCCGTAATAAGTGGGTATATTCGATATGATTTATTGAGCATAGCTGCGCCGCTATTTGAGCTGTTTCTCTGGCTCGCAGGAAGTCGGATGAGTATATTTTAGTAATATTGTTGGGCTGAAAGGAGTCTTTGATTTGTTTGCGCCCTAAATCGGTAAGACCGTAGTCAGTGGTGCCTATTTTGGGATCACTGACTATTATACCCGCTACATTGGCCTTGCTTTC
>JAAENB010000832.1 GCA_024224995.1 bacterium
CTCAGAGCTCTTTTAAAGAGCTCTGAGGTGCCACAGATTCCTAAAAAAAATATTTTGACAAAAAACTATTATTTATTATCTTGAATTATAGCTAATGAAATATACAATATGATAATATTGGCAAAGAAAGAGGTATATATATGGACAAAATTCTTTTTGAAAAAGCAATGAAAATGCCCCCCAATGAACGAGTTGCCTTTGCCGAATTGATCCTGGAGAGTATCGATTATGAAGAGGAAGGGGTACGAAATGCATGGATCAGCGAAGTTAAAGACCGAATGAAAGCCGTAAAAGAGGGGAAATCAAAGCTTATTGATTTTGAGGCCCGTTATAGTGAAGGTTGAAATCAATGAATTGGCCGCAATAGAATTTGATGATGCAATTGACTGGTATGAAATGCAATCCAAAGGCCTGGGAGATCGCTTCAAAAAACACGTGTTAAAACAGGTTAACAAGATTAAAAAGAATCCAACCTGGTTTCTTATTGAAGAAGAACAAATTTATAAAGCTTTCATCCCGAAGTTTCCTTACAAAATTCTCTATACTGTTGAAGAGAAAAAAATAATTATCTGGGCTATTGCCCATCTTCATAGAAAACCATGGTATTGGCAAAACAGATTGAATAAGTAAATTAACCGAGGATTGCGGCCTCAGAGCTCTTTTAAAGAGCTCTGAGGTCGTACCGCCTCGGCATGCGAGCTTATGGAAGATGGTAATAATTACCATTGGCTGTGACAAAAGTTCCCCCGCTCACAGTGGAATAGCCTCCACTGGCATTGTTATTAGTTCCCCCGCTCACGCCGGACTGAATACCGCTGGCTGTGTTTGCACCTCCCCCGCTCACACTGGAAGCCTCACCACCGGCTGTGTTATGATTTCCCCCGCTCACACTGGAATAATCACCACCGGCTGTGTTATACCATCCCCCGCTCACACTGGAAAGTTCACCACTGGCTGTGTTATACCTTCCCCCGCTCACACTGGAATATTTCCCTATTATTGTATTACCCAAACCAGCAACAAGCCCACCATAAGAGGAGTAATTATGCTCCCTACCTACGATAATATTATGAGAGCCCGATTTATCACTGCCGCTGCCTCGTGCTTCATTATACCCAACTACCAGGTTGCCAAGTCCGTTCACTGTTCCGGCAGATGAATAATTTGAATTAACACTATTCGTATATCCCAATCCATTCACTATCTGAACATTCACCCCGCTAAATTGTATAGTGGGCTGCCCCGTATTTGGATCGCTTATCCTGGTAACGCCTGAAAAAGTACTGCTCATACCAGATAAATCCCCATCTAAATTGACGATTAAATCTGCATTATCACTAACGGCGCTCTGCAAACCGCCTATTGAAGCCGTATGACTCTCAACCCTTGCAGTTAAGTTACTGACCGCATCTACAGTACTGGCTGCCTTTAACCTCTCAATCTCTTCTCTCAATGCTTTAATCTCTGAATGCATCTTCGAAAAACTGAACTGTTCATCTTCTTCCGAACCTTCGCCATTACTCGATAAACCCGCCTCACAGCCGGAAAACGCCAGGACTGCCAATAAACTTAGACTTAAAAATCTTTTCATACTAATCCTCCTTAAAATTGTGTTTTATAGAAGAGACGTTAATTATTTTGGTGTTTAATTGGCGAGGATTTTTTCTTCCTGAGAAGGAAGGGGGTAAAAAACCCGGGGTTTAAGCGGTTTTTTAAATAGGACCGGTTTTTTCAGGGGTTCCGGAAAGGGCTGGTTTCTGAGAAAGAGAGACGTTGCATGCAACGTCTTTACGGGTTGGTTTCCGGGGATGCGACCCCTGCGAGGGGATTTTGCCCGGGTCAACACCACAGAGAGGGGATCCCAAATAAACACCGTGAGGGCACGGCACGCCGTGCCCCTACACGTACCGAATCCCCTCGCAGGGGCCGCACTC
>JAAENB010000833.1 GCA_024224995.1 bacterium
GTAACGGGAGACCGCCCTCAAGAGCCAGCGACCGCATGCTACGAGACCGCGACCTTTAACGATATTACCTGCGTATGGGATGTAACGGGAGACCGCCCTCAAGAGCCAGCCACGGCCTGCTATGAGACCGCGACCTTTAACGATATTACCTGTGTATGGGATGTGACGGGAGACCGACCTCAGGAGCCAGCGACCGCATGCTACGAGACCGCGACCTTTAACGATATTACCTGTGTATGGGACGTAACGGGAGACCGACCTCAGGAGCCTGCCACTGCATGCTATGAGACCGCGACCTTTCACGATGCGACCTGCGTATGGGACGTAACAGGAGACCGCCCTCAGGAGCCTGCCACTGCATGCTACGAGACCGCGACCTTTAACGATATTACCTGTGTATGGGACGTAACGGGAGACCGCCCTCAAGAGCCAGCGACCGCCTGCTATGACACCGCGACCTTTAACGATATTACCTGCGTATGGGATGTGACGGGAGACCGACCTCAGGAGCCA
>JAAENB010000834.1 GCA_024224995.1 bacterium
CAGGTTGTGAGGCTGTTTGAGCGGAGCGAGTTCCGAACGTTCTGCAGAGGTATTACTCCCGGTAGGCATAATTTACATTCCGGGTTGATATACCTTATATAGCCCGCTCTGCGGGGTCAGCTGCTCTCAAGAAACTCTTTTTAAACAGGGCCAGTTTCCGGGGATTTTGCCACGGAGCGGTTTTCGTGACGTTTTTGTGTAGGGGGGGGAGAGGCATGCCTCGCCCCTACGCAAAAACGTCACTGAGGGGTAAACCCAAATAAACACCGCGTACGGGTAGGGGTCGCACCCTTTTCCGGAGCATCTTCGTAAAACAGACCCCGGTATCGACACAGTTTCTGACCTATTTTTCCCGGCCTCGCAGGGCATCAATCACTCTTCAGGCGCGCCGGTAAACACTTCCGGCGCCGCGTCCAGTACCGATGCGTCATTTGTTAGTATCGATTCTATTTTGCCAAAAAATTTGGGAAATTCCGTGCCAATATAGAACTGTGACGAAAGCCGCTTTCCGTAATAATAGGCTGCTTCAGGGTTTTCCCGGAGAATGGCTTCCTGCTCCGGCCCCGCGCTGCCCGCAAGAGTCTCCTCTGTCTTTGGTATTACAAGCGTTAAACTCCAGAGATGCATCCATGCCAGGGAAAGCATAAACATGGCCTGCTGCAGGGCTGTGGCATTCATTAAAATGTGCGGAATTTTCATTTCTTTCATTTCGTCCTTAAGCAGGTCAATAACTTCATCCAGTCGCCGTAATCCTCTTTCTACCGGTGTAATGTATTTTTCATGAACCACGCCTCGCGCGGCCGCGCATGCTGCCGTTACCCTTTTTACAAATACGGTATAATTATACTGTTCCTTATTCATGAGGATCTTCCGCATAACAAGATCTATGGACTGTATTCCGTTGGTTCCTTCTACAATAGCGAGTCCTTTTGATCCGTTCGCCAGGTGCGCTACCGGGTACTCTGTACAGAATCCGTTCCCGCCAAAAACCTGGATTGCCTCGGATGTTATGAGCCATACCATATCACTGTTGCCTGCTTTACACAGGGGTATGAGCAGTTCTACCAGCGCGTGCGCTTCCGCGGCGCCTTCCGCGTCTGCGGTAAGCAGGGTTTTCTCGTAATCCAGGTTTTGCGCGAGGAAATAGGTAAGCATTCTCATCCCTTCCACGTATGATTTCATCCAGAGCAGCATTCTCTTTACATCGGGGTGTTGTATGATTGGTACCCGGGGAGCGGCCGGGTCCAGTGCCCTGGTTATATCGGCTCCCTGGTGCCTGTTCTTCGCGTACGCTGCCGCGTGCAGATAGGCGTTTCCGGACGTTGCCAGTGCCTGGAGTCCCACGTAGAGCCGTTCTTCGTTCATCATTTGAAACATCACTTTCATTCCTTTTCGCGGCTCTCCCAGGAGATAGCCCAGGCAACCGCCATTGTCGCCAAAAGAAAGGGAACAGGTCGCGTGACCGTGAAAACCCATTTTATGTTCCGTGCCCGTGCACACCAGGTCATTCCGTTCGCTTAAACTCCCGTCCGGGTTTACCAGGTATTTTGGCACCACAAAAAGCGATATTCCTTTTGTTCCCGGTGGATCTCCCTCTATCCGCGCCAGCACCATATGAATAATATTTTCCGTGAGGTTGTGTTCCCCTGCGCTGATAAAGATCTTCTGCCCGTATATTTTATAGGTCCCGTCTTCCTCTTCTTCCGCCCGTGCTTTGAGCGAGCCCACATCGGACCCGGATTCCGGTTCCGTGAGGCACATGGTTCCGCCCCAGGTTCCCTGCAGGATCTTTTCAAGATAGAGCTCTTTTTGTGTCTCTGTTCCGAAGTTGGCAATAAGTCCGGCGACACTGCTGGCCAGCAAGGTATAAAAACTGACCGTTGCATTCCCGGAGCAAAAATACTCTTTACACGGTACCGACAGGGACAGAGGCATTCCCATTCCGCCATGGTCGATAGATTCAGATATGCCAATGAACCCGGCTCCGGTTATGGCCGCATAAGGCGCGCGATAACACTCCGGCACCGCGACCGTTCCTGTTGCCGGATTATATTTCACCCCTTCCCTGTCTCCCTCTTTATCGACAGGGTAAAACTCCTCTACTGAGATGGTTTCCGCAAGATTCAGGGTCTCTTCGAATATATCCCTGTCGAAATCCGCGTACTCAGGATACTGCAATATCCTGTCGATCTCCAGCATTTCAAATAACACAAACCGCACATCTCTTGAATCTACCAGGTAGTTTTTCATAGTTTTCCTCTCTCTTTCTTTTACTGACCCCTGACCCCCGAGCCCCGAGCCCTTCTCTTAACCGATCACCGATCACCCGGCCCTCCGGGCCACCGATTACCTTACTCTCCCTGCGTCGATACTCTCCAGCAGCGCCTCAATACGCAAGAACACATTCGCCTCGGTATACTTCCGCGCGTCCGCGTGATCCACGTCGATCATGGTACAGGGTATACCCAGGGTTTTGCTGATATTCTTTTGCTGGTCCATTTGCATTACCGAATAGACCTTGCAGCTGCGGTTGCTTGCGAAGACCACGCCGTCGATGCTGTTCCGCTCAATGGCCGTTGTCATGGATTCAAAACGATTTTTCATGCCCATGGGGCATACGGAAAAATTCTGAACCCGGGCAAGGTATTCAAGTGGATCTTTTCCATTGTAGTCAAAAAGGTCAAAACCTCCTTCTACACTTCCAAGACAATAGGTATAACTGGCTGTGGTAATATTTGCCTTCAGCTCTAAAAGGCGTTTCGACATTTTTCGAAGCTGGTGCCAGGGCGCGATGTTGTCCCAGAGCAGGCGGTATTTTTCTTCGGGTACGGGGAATATATTATTTTTGACCCGCTCTTCGGTTTCATCGGCAAGGAGGCGGTAGTGCTCGGCCAGCTTTGCTGTTCCCCGGGACGTAAGGAGCGGTGCCATCTGTACAAAGGTATCGAACGCGGTAATTCCCGAAGGGCGGTGAGACGCGTTCTTTATAAAACGTTTCCAGTGTTTATGGGTCTCTCCGCTATTGCTTACCGCTTCCTCTACCCGGTCCATGTTGAACTTTTGTCCGCTCAATTGTTCTATTGTTTCAATAAGACCTTTAAACTGGGATACAATATATTCAAGATCCTTGCGCTTCTGTTTATCATAGGCAAAAGGTACATCAAGAACATAGTGCGGTGTTCCCCAGTCACGGTGATAAATATCGAACCATTTTACCAGGAGGGAACAGTTATTATTGTTTGATATTAGCAAGTCCGGTTTGGGCAGTCCAAAGGTGGGTGAGTCCTTGCCTCCGTCATAGGCTGTGCCGAGATCAATCCGGGCGTAGGAACAGATATCGCTGGAATAGCCCATTCCTTCGGCTTTTTCGCATTGCAGCGGCCCAACGCCCTTTCCCGCGCTCATTGCGGCATGGCTCTCCGGTACCGCGTAAACCACGTTCTCAAACCCGGCAAAGATCTCCGCAGGCACCACTATAGCTATCCACACAACAAAAGCCCCTTCCTGCGCCTTCTTATGCAGATTCATATAATCCTCAGTCATTATTGCGGATAATCGCTTCCCCGATTCATTCTTCTTAAAACCCGTTTTTTTCTCTTCAGTCATACTCCCACCTCTCTCTTAAGAAACTAAATTGTGTTTGTGCGCGGGCCTGGAAGCATCGGCTCTTTGGATTGCTGCGGAACTCGCTTTGCTCAAACAGTCCTCACAACCCAAAGAGCCGATACTTCCAGGCCAGATGCAGTTCGCAATTCTATTTTGTTTCTAACGTATTTTTTCCCTGCTACACTGGGTCGGTCATGCCTCAATATACCGAAAAACGTCATTCGGAATGTAACCTATGCCCGGAGCGATGCCTCCGCGGGTTGTGAGGCTGTTTGAGCGGAGCGAGTTCCGAACGTTCTGCGGAGGTATTGCTCCGGGCATAGGTTACATTCCGGGTCGATATACCTTATATTAAGACGCAACCACGGGGTCCGTGCTCTTAAGAAACTAAGATCTTAAACAGGGCCTTCTTCTTCACAACTTCTCCACTTTTACCTTTCTCCTTTTACCTTTCTCCTTTTACCCTGTCCCTATTTGCTTCATCTCCGCGAAAGCTTCTACCCGGGTTTTAAAAGCCCCGATGTTCTCCCTGTCGTCGAGTGCTATTTCCAGGGGAAGCAGGTCAATTCCTTCTTCCCTGAGACGCTTCTCCAGAAGAGGTAATTCAAGATATTCATATTCACAAAATTTCTCTCCAATAAAGATTACTCCCCCGGCTCCCCGCTCCTTTGCAAGATTCACAACCGTATCAATTCTCGCGTCTGCAGAAGGAAGAATGGTGGTACAGGGAAAATGATTCTCGTAAAAATCAAGATAATAATCTGCCGCTGATGCTGTTTGCTCCGGCGTATAGGCTATAGACCGCGTCATTGAAGAAATATCATTCCCCACGATCCGGAGGCCGGCCCCTTCAATCTCGTTTATAATTGATGCGGGCGGGGGTAGTATTCCGCTTAGTATAACCCCGGTTTCTGCCGTTTCAATGCTGCCGCTCACCGGTCCCTTTTCCGTGATGAGCTGCTCTAAAGCTTCAACCAGCTCTTCTACGGTCCTGAAACATCCTTCATGGATGATGCTGCTGTATTCATTAAATGATACGGTCCCTTGCGCTGCCAAAAGCTCCGCCTCACCGGCAAGCTTTCTCATACCCCTGAAAAGCTCAACACTTTCCTTAAAACGGTCCCCGGAAAAACGAATATCGAACTGATTTTCTAAGGCCCCTATTAACTCATTGATCTCGTTTTTCATATAATCCCGGGCTTTGCCCTGATTCCATGATACTGCCGGGATATGAATCTTGAACAGAGGCAGCATGTTTTCTTCATTTATTATTTCCGGCAGATTCCTGAGCGTGTCACAGGCATTATACATAAATATTCCGTCCAAAACCTCGCGCTCGCCTGTTAACAAAAACTCCGCCAGGAGCCGCGATACGGAACAACAATAATTCTGAAGATGTTTGTCACTTTCCGGCACAGCGTCAAACCGGTCTCGCAACCCCCATAAGACTATTGGAATAAGTCCCATTGAATGAAAAAGCTCCAGGGGCGGATAAAGCGGAAAACAGCCTATTACCCGCTCATTATTCTTAACCCTCTTTTCCAGGTCTGCCAGGGCGCTATTGATTCGATCCATACACTAAACCTCATTAACTTGATTGAACGTGTGTTTAACACTAAAAACACACGTAGATATTGTCAACCACTTATTTAACATACTGAACACATAAAAAAAGGTTTGACAGGGTTTATTTTATGAATTTAGACTTATACTATGAAAGAAAATCCTCTTGAAAAGCTGAAAGATCTGGAACGGGAAGCCAGGAAAAATCTTATTATGGATGCTGCGGAACGGCTTTTTGCCGAAAAACTGTTCAACAAAGTCAGCGCCAGGGAAATCGCGAAAGAAGCCGGCATCTCTACCGGTACTATTTACACCTACTTCCGGGACCTGGAATCCCTGTTTGTTGAGACCTCCCTGAGAGGCGCGCACAAACTGGAAGAGCTTTTTAAAGCTGCTCTTGAAAATGAAAATATTTCAATTGAACAGGTTGCCGCTGACTATCTTAAATATATTATGCAGCATATTGAATACCTGAGAATGCTTCAGCATTCGGTTTTATACGGCACCTTTAAATCGAAAGATTCCGTGGAAAAACTAAAATCCATTGAACGCTCTATCTTTAACCTTTTTGATCTTTTATTTAAAAAATTTGTCGATTATGATGATAAAAAAATCCGCCTGCTCTCTCACCTCTTTTTCACCTCCCTTAACGGGATCCTTCTCATGTATGTTAACTTTCCCGGCAGAAGTGATGAGCAGGTTTTTAACCATATGCGTAAACTGGGTGCTCTTCTTTCGGAACTGATTATGGGAAGTCAGGGGCGGTGACCGGTTAAGAGGGAATATAAACAATGTGGAAGTATGTTAAGATGAATGTTAAGAAAGAAACCGATAAAAATGGTGAAGTGACTTTTAAGCCGCCCCAGTGTCCGGAATGCAAGAATGCCCTGTACCGGGTTAACAGGGTGATAATGAACTACCAGGTTATGACCTTTGATGTCACGTACGGCTCTTTTGAAGAAGGTCTTCAGCATCATGATATTTACGGCAGGATGGTCTGTCCTCATTGCGGCCATTACCTGGGTGCGTGCGAGCCTGTCTCTCCCCTGGCAACTCCTCCTAAAGAATAAATTGTATTTGACTTTTCATTCCGTATATGGAGTAATTAGAGTCAAAAAGCAACATAATTTTTTGGAGCTGATTACCATGAAAAAAATTTTATTACTTTTAACCATTACTTTGTTTTTTCTCTTTAACGCTGCCGCATGGGCACGGGATTCCCAGACCCTTGTGGGTCTCTGGGGAGGCTACAACTTCAGCATGGGGGATCACATTAACAATGTTAATAATGCCTTCCCCTCTGAAGTCACCAGCGGAGGACTTGCCCTGGGAGCTGAATTCTGGCATGGTTCTTCATTACAAATCGGTTTTTTAGTCGGCTACCTGGGGATATACAGTTTCAGTGATACCCTGAGTTCTGTAGAATATGATCTCTCTTTTGGCGTCGTTAACCTGATGCTTGGGGTGAGATTCTTTATTATTGGAGACCTGTTTATTAGCGCGGCTACGGGGTATGAGCTGGCTGTTTCAAAGCCTGAAATTGCCGGTGATGAACACCCGGAATACGGCGATGACGCGCTTATATCCATGCTCTGTCTTGGGTACGATATGGAAATTACCAATGATATTGTTGTGGGAGTCAATTTCAGGATGTTCTTTGGATTTGAACAGGGTCATGTTTTTACCTGTCTTACCCCTGCCATTACGATTTCCTATCAACTATAGGAGGTTCAGGACATGAGAATTGAAAAAGAGAGGCGCTTTATGAAAACAATTATAAAAAAAAGTATACTGATATTATTATTATTTTTGGCTGTTTCTTCTGCGGCAGAAGCCAAACTCACCACTCCCCCATCTCCCTATTTTGTGCACGACATGGAAGTTTTCTTCTTTGAGTTCTACGACAGAATGATGCTTACCCGAACACCTTCCAAAATCGGCATGACCGCGATTTTAACCGCTCAACAATACCTGTGCGGTCTCATTGTTGAAGTCCCGGTGTATGAAATTTCACGCGACAACAAATTCAGTCTTATGGGCGGATACGCCTTCCAGGCAAGCGGCGATGGAAAATCAAATAATGATTTTCTGGCCAACAATAATATTGCCGCCACCCATGTTGCCGCCGCATCCTGGTACTGGAAAAAACATTATGTTCGTTTAGGATACATCTACGGAGCATTTACTCTTGACGATGACGGTAAGCACTACGTTAATGGAGTTGAGACAGACTACGACAACTCTACGGGCTCCAGGTATTTTAATTACGGTACCCGTGAACTCACTTCCAGCACCGGTTTTAAACGGCTCTACCAGGACCCGGACATTACCTATCACCGTATGCTGGTGGAAACGGACTGGGATTTAGGCGTCCTGGTTCTCAAGGCTCTCCTGGTGTTCAATTTTATGGATGCTCCGCCCTTTACCCGTACCGGTCTGGAATTTAATTTTTTTAATAAAACATACCTGGTCACTCCCTATTTGTGCACTACCAATGACGTGGAAGGAATTGAAGAATTCAATATTTACCAGTTTGGGGTTCATCAATCATTAAAATCGGAAAAAATGGCACAGGGCTCTTCCGGAAGCAGCAGCATATTCCAGCTGGAAAATCTCCCGAAACTATGGAATGTTCTTCTTGACGTAAACTATACACGCGTCCCTGCCACTTCAGTTGGAGATGACAGGCATGACTTCTATATTGATCTTGAACTACGATTGTCCATTCTCTATGCCGCCTCCTGGTGGAACAACCATGCCGGATTTGGTGTCGGCGGCGGGGTGAACATTGACATGGACGATGATATGAAAATGTGGTTTGGTTTAAAATACAATTCCTTTATTCGAACTCCTATATATAAAAGAAGCATTAATGATAAAGGATACAGTTTTGAATGGGGCTGCATAGCGTCGTTTAATTAAGTCACGATCCTCCGGAGAAGGCGAACTCATGCAGGTTCGCCTTCTCTTTCCATTTAATTTTTAAAAAAAACCCCTTGAATCATATCATAATCCGTAGTATAAATATATCAAAATATAAAAAAAACATCATTGAGTCCAATGAGGTTTAAAAATTTAAAATAATCCCGAGGACTATTAAAATGATCAATTTATCAAACTGGACAATCAAAAGCAAATTATTTCTTATGCTCACAGTGCCTCTTCTGGCAGTACTCTTTTTTTCAATCTCAGGTATAATGGAACGATTGGACCTGACAGATGAAATGGAATCACTGCAGTCACTTTCGGTTATTGCCGTTAAATCCAGCAACCTGGTCCATGAAACCCAGAAGGAAAGAGGGGCAACAGGGGGATTCCTGGGAAGCGAGGGGAAAAAGTTTAAAGAAGAACTCTCAAGCCAGCGAAAGGATACGAACGACAAGATCAATGAATTAAGAAAGATCCTGAAAAACATGGACATATCGTCCTATGGAACCGGTTTTAACATCAAATTAAACAAAGCCCTGAGAGAACTGGATGGAATCAGTAAGAAAAGAAAATTGGTCGATTCCATGTCCATTTCCGGGAATGATGCCATTGCATACTACACACAGCTTAATTCATCATTTCTTAACGTTATATCTGACATGATATTTATTAGTAATAAGGGATCAATTACAAGAAAGGTCACTGCCTATGTCAATTTTTTACAGGGAAAAGAACGAGCGGGAATAGAACGTGCCGTTATGTCAAATACATTTGCCGCAGATATTTTTAACCCGGGTATGTTTAATAAATTCAGCAAACTGGTGACCCAGCAGGAAACATATTCCAGCATGTTTTTATCACTGGCGGAAAAAGATGAAATAAGTTTTTTTAAGTCAAAGATGAACAGCAATATTGTAAAGGAAACGGAAAAGATGCGGTCCATTGCTTATAACAAGGCTGCGGAAGGAAAATTCGAAATTGATCCGATCTATTGGTTCCAAACGCAGACCAAAAAAATAAACCTGTTAAAAGAAGCGGAAGACATATTATCAAAAAATCTTAATAATAAGGCTGATGCATTAAAGAAGGAGGCATATAGGGCGCTGCAAATATATATTATCATAACTGTTGCTGCCATAGCCATTGCCCTGCTGATGTCTTTTCTTTTCTCCCGCAGCATTATCGGCCCCCTCACTGATGCCTATGATGCCATGGCCGATATCGCGGAAGGAGAAGGAGACCTGACCCGGCGCCTGGATGATTCGGGTAAAGATGAAATTTCACGGATTGGTTCCGGGTTTAATAAGTTTGTGGGGAAAATTAGCGATCTTATTGCGCAAATTCTTACTTCCACTGAAAACCTGGCTCAATCGGTGGACGAGATTACAAAGGGAAACCAGGACCTGTCACAGAGAACATCGGAGCAGGCATCTTCCCTGGAAGAAATTGCTTCCACTATTGAGGAAGCTAATGCCACGACAAAACAAAACGCTGCTAATGCCGATGAAGCAAAAAAATTCACGGAAGAAGCAACCTTCAAAGTAAAAGACGGAAGCGCTATTGTAAATGAAGCAGTATTGGCCATTAATGAAGTAAACGAATCAAGCAAAAAAATATCGGAAATCATTTCGGTAATAAATGAAATCGCTTTCCAGACAAATCTCCTGGCATTAAACGCGGCTGTTGAGGCGGCGCGTGCCGGTGAGCAGGGAAGAGGATTTGCTGTTGTTGCGGGTGAAGTAAGAAACCTTGCCCAGAGAGCCGGAAACGCGGCAAAAGAAATTGAATCACTCATTACTAATTCCGTTGAAAAAGTTGGAAAAGGCACGGACATGGTAAACAAAAGCGGTGACGCGCTGAAGCTTATTGGCGAAGTGGTTGATAAATCCGCCCAGCTTATATCCGAAATTGCTGTTGCCAGTGATGAACAGCGGCAAGGGATTGAACAAATAAATGACGCCGTACTCGGGATGGATACTATGACTCAGCATAACGCGTCGCTTGTTGAACAGACGGCTTCAGCAAGTGAGGAAATGTCGGATCGGTCCAGGGAGCTGCTTGCCCTGGCGAATAATTTTAAAATTAGTACCGGTTAAAAAGGCGAACTCTCGCGAGTTCGCCTTTCCGGTTCTGAGTTATTTTCCCTGGTTTCTACTTCTTATTAAAACCGGAATTCGATGTAAACAATCCCATTGACGAGAGAATATTATTAAACCGCGTCAAATCCGCAGGGATTAGTACCGAAGTATCGGGCTTTGCCATATTTCCCAGCTTGTCGAGATACCGCTCCGTTAGCTGAAGCTGTACCGCGTCGGCTCCGCCGCTTTCCTGGACAGCACCGGCTATCTTTTCTATCGCTTCAGCTGTGGCAACAGCAATAGATTCAATCTCATTGGCCTGGCCTTCCGCTTCATTCATGCGCCGCTGCATCTCACCTTCCGATGTATTAATAAGCTTGGTCTTAATCCCTTCAGACTGATTGATGCGGCTGCCCTTCTCTCCTTCCGCTTTGGCGATCATAGCACGCCGTTCCCGCTCTGCGCTCATCTGCTGTTCCATTGCTTTTTTTACCGAAACAGGCGGAACAATATTTTTCACTTCGTACCGGTGAACTTTCATTCCCCAGGGCTCACTGGCAAGAGTCAACACTTCCATGATCTTTTCGTTAATTAGATCCCGCTCTTCAAAAGTGGTGTCCAGCTCCAGTATTCCTATGACCGAACGAACCGTGGTTTGGGCAAGTTGTATTGCTCCAACACGGTAATCGGTAATTCCGTAACTCGCCTTTTCCGCATTCATAACACTGATGTAAATAACGCCATCTACCTCTACCTTGACATTATCTTTGGTAAAACATTCCTGGGGAGGTACATTGATGGTCTCTTCCCGAAGATCCTGTATATACGTTACCTTGTCAAGAAAGGGTACAAGAGCGTGAAACCCGGGCTTCAGCGTTTTACTGTATTTTCCCAGTCGTTCTACAATATATTCTTTTCTCTGCGGCACTATCCGCATTGCCTGGATTAGCTTAACAAGAACAATTACACCAATTATTCCTAAAATAAGCAGGCCAATAACAAAATCAACTGTCCATTCCATAATTTAACTCCTTACTCATACTGTTCAGCGCCGACTGCCGGCTCTTCACTATCAAGATCGCTCATCCCGGTGGTGACCTTTCCAAGTCCTTCAAAAAAACCTTTCATATTTGCCAGTTTTTCCGGCACAATAGTAAGATTTGACTGATTTAAGATCTCTCCCAGTTCGTCAATATACTGCTCCATAATACGCATCCGGATTGCCTTGCCGCCGCCGGGCTTTTGTATGGCAGAAGCCACTTTGCGTATGCCAATTGCGGTGGCATTGGCGATCAGCTCAATTTCCTTTGCCCGTCCTGCAGCTTCATTGATCCGTTCCTGGCGCTTGCCTTCGGAGACATTAATGGTCTCCTGCCGTACCCCTTCGGAACTGTTAATATCGGACTCTTTATGTCCCGTTGCAATCGTAATCTGGGCCCGTTTTTGCCGTTCCGCTTCCATCTGCTTTTCCATGGTGTCGAGCATATGCCTGGAAGGAGTTATATTCCGGATCTCGTACCGGAGAAATTTAATCCCCCAGGGATCGGATGCCTTGTCTATTTCGCGAACAATATTTTCATTGATCGTTTCCCGTTCGGAAAAGGTATCATCGAGTACAAGTTTTCCGATTTCGGAACGCATGGTAGTCTGGGCGAGACTGACCGAGGCATTATAGTAATTACCAATACCATAACTGGCCTTCTCAGGGTCCATGACCTTAAGATAGACCACGCCGTCTACCTCTACCTGGACATTATCCCTGGTTATACAGGACTGGCTGGGTATGTCGAGCACCTGCTCCCGCATCTCATGCCGATAGGCAACACGGTCTATAAAAGGGATCAAAAAATGAAATCCCGGGTCCAGTTTTGCTTTAAATTTACCAAGCCGTTCCAGGATCACAACTTCTCTCATGGAAACGACAAGCATCATCTTCCACATAATCATTAGAATAAACAACAAAAATAGAGTAATTCCAAGAAACATATTATTTTTTACCTCCTGCGGTATGTATTAAATTAAAATCTTTTACAAAATTATTAAACTATCATTCTTCGGTATAGAGTTCTACAACCCAGGAAATATTATCCCGGTACAAAAGACGGGCCTTTTGCCCTGCCTCAATAGTTCCCGAATTCGATACTGCCTGCCATGAAGTTCCGTTATACATTATACGGCCCTCTGTGGTTTTTTCATCGATTGCGGTTACCACCGTTACTATCGTCCCGATTGAATCAACATCTTCTTCAACAAGCTGATAACTGCTCTCGGGCGGAAAAAACTTTAAGGCAAGCTTTCTAAATAGAAGTATGAAAACAGAGGAAATAACAATCCAGGCAAGAAAAGACTCGGCAACTCCCGTTACCAGGCCCAGCCAGTTAAGTATCCCCACAACAACTGCACCCGCGCCAAAAAATACTATAATGAGCCCGGGAACCGCCAGTTCCAGCACCATAAGGATAATGCCGCCAATGATCCAGAACCATTTAATATTTTCCGGTGCAAATAAATTTTCCATAATAATTATTCCTGATCTATAATTTTGTGATTATTACGACGATTCATCTAATTGGTTTTTATAGTTATACAAGTTTTTTCAATTATATATATTATATACATAATAAATGTCAAGAGATAAAAAATAAAACCGGGACAACACGTATATCACCCGGAATGTAAATTATGCCTGGCGAGGTGCCTCTGCAGAACGTTCGGAACTCGCTTCGCTCAAACAGCCTCACAACCCGCAGAGGCACCTCGCCAGGCATAATTTACATTCCGAATTACGTTTTTCTGTATACTAAGACACGACCTACCGGGGAATGCAGTTTAAACTTTTTTGGTTATAGAAATTATGTCAGGGAACCAGTTTTGAAACAATCCCCTCAAGGACCGCATCTAGACGGCCCTCGCTTGCCAGTGTTGCGGGCACCGTGGCCACCAGTTCCACTCCCTGTGGACTTCCTGTAAGGCTCATGAAAAATGGGATGCTTTCTATTGAGGGTGGAATAAAAAACCCGCAGCAGGCTTCAAAGCCCCCGCCCCGGTACCGGTGGACCGGCAGCTTACCCACGTTGGATATAATGCCGGTTAGCCCATAGAGCCCCTGCCGGTGCTGGGCGCTTATCACCCTTTGAGCTCCCTTACGGATAAGCCACAACGGTAGAAACTTGAGCAGGCCTCCGCTTCCGGTTAATACCCCGTCACGGCGCTGTTCCAGCTGCATGGCGATATCTTCGGAAATTTCTCCGGGCGTTGCTCCGGTTGGTACTTCTACATAGATGGCTATACTTAAATTCGCGGTAGAACGCAGGTCCTCGCGCCGGTGGCGTAAATCCACGGGGATGCCGAAACGGACTACGCCTTCCGCTCGGCTGCGTGTTTCTCCGGCAAGCGCGCATACCGCCTGCCCCAGGATATTCGAATACTTCCCCGGCAGCGTAAGGCGCTTCCACACCGATCCCGGTTCCCGCGTGTCCCCTGCCCCGCCCGTTGGCGCGGAATGTTCACGGGGAAAGGTTTTCCGGGTTTCATCCTGGAAACTGTTTGCTAAAATAACATCAGTTATTCGAGAAGAAGAGCCTGCCGGAGCTTCCCCGCGGAGCACGCGGAAAATATCGTCCATCCAGAGCATGGTGCCGCGGCCGTCCATAATCCCGTGGTGGCTTCGGAACACCACCCGCAGGGGATTTCCCCGTACCAGGAGCACCTCGCAGCACGGGCCTCGCTGCGCGGGAAGCTCTTCCCGTAAAAAAGGGGCGTTCTCCGGGTCACGGCCGGACCAGGTACTGCCGTTAACCTCCCGGACCGGGGGAGTTACTCCCGAATCGACCCAGCGGCGAAAACCGGGAACCCCTTTTAAAACCACCCTGCTTCCGGGATTGGCACGAGAAGCCTCTTCCACGGCAGTTTGCCAGCGGTCAATCTCAAATGAGCCGGTATTGTCGAATGCTTCAAGAACCGCCTGGTTGGCAAAAGGCGGCGACAGCCGGTCCGCCGCAATCCAGAGCCGTTCCGACCTTGACAAAGGACGAGTATACTTTTGTACCATACCGGCTCTTTCCCGTATTTAATATTTCGATAGAAGATTAATAAAAGGCTGAAATCCCAGGCAATAGGCCGGATACTGCGCGTGCGTAACCGTATTCACCCCGGAGTTCACATCTATATCCCACCACCTAACATCATTTAACTGTCCCAGGTAGCCAATCCTTTCGGAACCTATATCGACCTTTCCGTTCGCCTCTCCGCCGGGAGTTCCGCCATTATCCAGGAACATAATCAATGTGACATTATTGATCTCAAAAGGACTGCCTACAGTAATGCCATTATAAATAAAAGGAAATAATTTCAACTCATGCCAGTCGCCTTCCCGGTACCGGACCTGGGGTTCAAGATAATAACCTGTTGTGAGTGAGGACTCCGTAATCTCAACAGTAAGGCTGCCTATGATATAGTTCATATCCAGGGTGACATCACTAACACTAATATTTTTCAGAATCCCGATGTTGTCAATTATCGCGTAAATAACAATTTTATCCCCTAGAGCATAATGCGTTCCCTGTTCAATCCCGTCAAACAGGACGGGACAAAAACCGTCATAGAGTAAAAACTTTATTATCGCTTCACTGCTGAACCACTTCTTATTTACATCAATATCAATATTCGCATTAATTCCAGCTTGTAACCGGTATACAATACTGTACTGGCTATCTTCAAAATAAAACCCCACATCATCACCGGTGGTGGGAAAAGGAATACCGGAACCATAATCATTGTCCGCGAAGGCAAATATCGAGACCGCGTCCCCCGCTTTAAGCCCGGTCCCGCTCAGATCAATTGAATACCGTTTATTATCGGTATATACACTTTCAAAGGCAAGAATATCATCGGCATTAAGATTTTCTATATCATAGGATTTGGCTACAATTACAAAGACCGGTCCGTCTACGGGCCCCGGCAGCTTTACCATACCCCAGAGCACAATATCCTCTTCCGTGTTAAAACAGGAAAACAGTACGGAAAAAGAAAAAATCATCGCGCAAATTGTTATACGAAACGCTGTTTTGAACCCGGTCCGCCTATGCTTAGTATTCATAACTTATCCTCAGTGTTATTATTTTTTTATCGTTAAAATACGTCAGGAGCGATCCGTCCTCTCCCGAAATATAGGTAAAGGAGAGCGCGCACTC
>JAAENB010000835.1 GCA_024224995.1 bacterium
CCGGAATGTAACCTATGCCCGGAGCAATGCCTCCGCAGAACGTTCGGAACTCGCTTCGCTCAGACAGCCTCACAACCCGCAGAGGCATCGCTCCGGGCATAGGTTACATTCCGAATTACGTTTTTCTGTGAAGCGGGGAAAAAATACATCAGAAACGAGATAGCATTGCAAGCTGCATCTGGTCTGGAAGTATCCTCCTCTTCTAAATGTGAGGACTGTTTGAGCGGAGCGAGTTCCGCAGCATTTAGAAGAGGGGGATGCTTCCAGACCCGTGCACATGCACAATTTAGTTTCTTGAGAGTGCAGACCCGCCGAAGCCGGAAAAAAATAAAAAAGAAACTTGATAAAATTAAGGCCGTAAATAAAAAAAGCCTGGTTGCCGGAGTTCTGTCAACTGAAGGGGGATATGAGGCGAATAGGCTTAGCAGTATTGTTTATGGTTTTCCTGGCGTTCGGGGTGCCCGGAGCGCTCGGAGCTCATCCGGTGCTGGAGCTTGCGTCTCTTGAGGCGGGGGTTGACTTTTCCGGAAGAGAAGTGGTGCTGCTGGAAAAAGGGGATGATCCGCGGTACCGGGAACCGGCGTGGGATGATTCAGCCTGGAAGGCGGTATCGCTGCCTTCAAACTGGGACAGAGAGTTTCCCGGGTATCGGGGGATTTGCTGGTACCGGGTCCATATACGCTTTCCCGCAGGGGTGCCGCTGAAATCTCCCGGAATTCTTCTGGGAACCATAGTCGATACGGATGAGGTCTATTTTAACGGCCGGAAAATAGGCAGCTCAGGCAAATTTTCGCCGGAACGGGTCTCCGCCTATGACAGGGTCAGGTTATACGAGATCCCGGTAAACCTGGTAAAACCGGGCGCGGAAAATGTCCTGGCTATCCGCGTAGGGGGATTGTTCCCGGATAAAAACGGGCCATACCGGGGAAATATTATGCTGGGGGCGTTCCGGGAACTACAGAAAAAGCTGCTGCTTCGGGAATTTATCGGCATATTATTTGTAATTATCTACCTGGTACTGTGCGTTTATTTTGGCCTTTTTTCGTTACAACGGAAACAGCACATCAACAAAGAATATCTTAATTTTTCACTGCTAACCTTTTGCGCCGCTATCTATTTTTTTCTCAGGAACCAGGCAAAATATTTTTTGTTTGATAATTTTATCGTAATGAAAAAAATAGAATACTATGCCGTAATTTTTATATTTGTGCTGTGCATGGAGTTTGTAACGGCATTTTTTAAAGAGCGGAGAACATGGATCCATTATATTTTTTACGCGGTCAGCGGAATAGCAGTTCTCTATAATACAATTCTTTCTGATCTTGTCGCCTGGCATTATTTTCTTCATTATGTAGTACACCCGGCATGGCTCATCCCGATACTATACGGCCTGTATCTTTTAATAAAATATATTAAGAAAGACACAGACGCGCGGTATATTCTCATCGCGTCGATTGTTTGGTTCTTTTCAGCGGTAAATGATATACTGGTACACCGCGATTTTTATGATTTTTACCGCGTGTCGAGCTATGTATACATAATACCGATAGTATGCATCGGCATCGTAATACGGAACCGGTATTTCCGGCTCCACGCTGTGGCGGAAGAATATAAAAAACAGGAGCAGCAAAAACCGGGAGTGAGCTCCGGAGCAAAGGATAAACTGGAAAAAGCGATTTCCTTAATAGGGAATGATTTTTCAGCAGCCATAAGCAGGGAGGAGATAGCCGGGAAAATTGGCATGAATCCGGATCATTTTGGAAAAATGTTTCTACAGTATACGGGGAAGAAGTTTTATGACTATTGTAATGAAAAGAGGGTGGAGGAAGCGTCCCGGCTCCTGGTAACAACAGACCGGAAGATAATAGATATAGCGTATGACGCGGGATTTGAGAGTATGACAACGTTTTACCGGATCTTTCAAAAAATTGTAGGAGAATCACCAACAGCGTACCGGAAAAACCACCGGGATGACCAGGTTTAGAAGATTTTTGGCCGTTGGCACGGACACGGCCGCCGTGTCCATGCCAACGGTTTATGTTAAGCGGTCCGGTATATATATACCGAACCGGAGAGGGGCCCGTTATTTTTGTCTCCATAGGCACCTGCCAGGGCAGTATTTCCATCGGAAGAGAGGGAAACAGACTGGCCAAAGTAGTGGCCGCATGAGCCGTCAGGAGGAGTGAGTTTGCTTTCCAGCCATGAGTTTTCGTTTTTGCGGAACAGGTAAGCGGAGCCGGTAGAACTTCCATTCGTATTATGCCGATACGCGCCAACAATAGCGGTATTTCCCTGTGGGGAAAGAGAGACGCTGTATCCAAAGTAATCGCCGGGACCGCCGTCGGAAGGAACAATCTTTGTTTCTTCCCAGGAGGAGTCGTTCCGGGAATAGAGATAAACCGAACCGGAATAGCAGCCGTTGTCTTCATCGCCATAGGCGCCTGCAATGACGGTATTTCCGTCAGAGGAAATAGAGACGCTTTTGCCAAAATAATCACCACTGGCACCATCAGAAGGAGTCAGTTTTTGCTCTTTCCAGGAGCACCCGTTCCATAAATAAATGTACATTGACCCTGAATAGCAGCCGTTATCTTCCTTATAATGGGCACCAACAACAAGTTTATTGCCCAGGGCGGCAAGAGAAACACTTCTGCCGAAATTATCACCGCAAACCCCGTCTGAAGGGGTTATTTTTGACTCATTCCAGGTTTTCCCGTTCCACCGGAAAATATAAGCAGCGCCGGAATAGACCCCTTTAATAGAAGAAAAAGGAGCGCCAATGCAAATAGTATTCCCTTTTGCGGAAATTGAGATGCTAAAACCGAAGTTATCGCCGCAGGCACCGTCAAAAGGGGAAACCTTGGTTTCGTTCCAGGCAGAGCCGTTCCAGCGGTATATATAAACGGAACCGGAGCTGATGCCTTTATCATTATCATGAGGAGCGCCAACAACAGCGGTTTTCCCGTCCGAGGAAATGGCAACACTTTTCCCGAAGTTGTTATCCACGGGAGCATCTGAAGGTATGAGGATGGTTTCCTGCCAGGTTTTGCCGTTCCAGCGGTACAGGTAGGCAGAACCGGACTTTTTTCCCATATCGGCATTATCATGAGCGCCTGCAATGGCAGTTCTGCCGTCAGATGATATGGAAACAGAGGCGCCAAAACGGTCCCCGCCTGAACTGTTCGACGGAACAAGCTTAAATGTTTCTGTTTTTCTCTCAAGGGCCGCAGGAATATCGAAACTCCGCTCCGAACCGCTTACAAAGGGTTTAAGACCCGGTACAAAAAGACTGATTAATCGTGAATTCAAGTTAGTTTTCATTTTTCCCTCTCTTTTCTATTAAGTATGATTTTTGGCCGGAAAGGGGTAAATTTTTTTTGAAAAAAATCGTGGTGTGAGAAGTGAGAAATATACAAAAAAATTTCGTTTTTTTATTCCATTTGCAGACTTCTCTTCATATGATAAGACAAGAATTCCAAAATAGTATATAAAACCGTATGGACGGTTAAATAACGTTTATAAAAGTGAATCTTATAAATAAAACAAACCTATATAAGAGAGAGTAGAGTAGGGAGAATGAGTTAAACATCAGTTTCGCTCCCTATGAAAGGAGTAAGGATCATAAAAAAAGGAATCTTTAAAGGGAGAGACCTGAAAGATAATCTTACAAAAAAAAACAAAAAACAAAAAACAAAAAAATCTTAACGGAAGTCAAAAGCAGGTGCTCTTTACGAGTGCTTGCATAAAGGCGAGGTCATTTGGCCTCGCCTTTATTTATATGTATATTTATCTAAACATCTTCTTTGTTCTTGTCATATCCTGTTGTTCATTCCTCCTCAAGTAGCGTTCATTCCCCTCTGCTTGCCAACAGGTAAAAAAAAGTATATATTATATAGTAATAACCCAACTGGGCGGTTTTTTGCCCATAACCCAACAAACAGGAAGAGATTATGAAAAACTTACTCAACTCAGCAGTATTTACCCTTATGGCAGCAATAATTGCCTTTTCCGGGTGTGAAGCAGGACTCAGCCAGGGTTCCGGTTCTTCAGATGAAAATTCAGAATTCAGTTTCTCCGATATGTATTCTAAATTTGCAACAATGCAGGAAGAGATTAACACTCTTAAACAGACCGTTGCAACGCAGGAGCTTATTATCAGTACCCTTCAGGGTGATACAACGGGATTGGTTGCAATGCAGGCTTCAATTGACAGTAATACTGCTTCAATCAGTACTTTGAACTCTACGTTTCAGGGTGTGTCCAGGAGCGGGGATGATATTATTTATAGTGGTGTGAATGTACAGATTGTCAGTGGTTCAGGTTCTACTACCGGTACTTTGAATGGACTTGGCAACCTGATTATAGGGTATAATGAATTACGGGGGAGCGGTGATGACCGAACCGGGTCTCATAATATTGTAATGGGTTACCAAAATAATTATGCTTCTTATAGTGGGATTATTACGGGAAATGCTAATAGTATTAGTGGCTGGTATGCCTGTGCGTTAGGTGGTTATATGAATACTGTTAGTGGTAATTATGCTGCTGTAATAGCTGGAACCAGTAATACAGCAAGTGGTACTTATTCCAGTGTGAGTGGAGGAAGTACCAACAGTGCCAGTGGTGAAAAATCCAGCGTTCTTGGAGGAGGTTCCAATAATGCCAGTGGTTCAAATGCCTGTATAAGTGGAGGAGGCAGCCATACCGCAAGTGGTCCCAGTTCCAGTATATCCGGGGGATTCAATAATCTTGTCAATACTGATTATGCCAGTGTGAGCGGAGGAGCAACAAATACAGCCAGTGGTCAATTTGCCAGTGTTTCAGGTGGGACTGATCACAATGCTATTGGTGATGCTTCCAGTATAAGTGGTGGATATGATAATACAACCACCGGGATTCGCTCCAGTGTGAGCGGGGGGGTTCGTAACTCTGCCGGTGGTAATGAAACCAGCTTGAGTGGAGGGATAGACAGGACAGTAAATACCGACTACAACATATATTAAAAGGACACTCACTTTTGTTGTAAAAAAGGCATCCTCATTAAAAGGATGCCTTTTTTGTTGGCCCGCTCTGTTTCCCCGGCTTGCCCACTTTTTCATTATCAATTGCAGACTTCTCTTCATTTGGCACGACAGTAATTTCAAAATAATGTAAAAACCGTATAGTCGGTTAGTGACTCTTCCGGCAATTCATACATTAAAAATAAATAAAGGAGTACGTCGTTTATGAGAATTCGCACACAAAACCTGTTTATTATTCTATTTGGGGCATTGTTCTGCATGCTTACGGTAACGGGATTCGCTTTTAGTCCCCCGCCGCCGTCCGTAGATCCGCCCGGCACGGTAATTGATGATCCCTGTTACCCCGGAAGCGCGCTGGACTCAATTCCCTCGTTCACCCAGCCGGCAGATGAAGGATGGAACCGCTGGCAAACCGGAGCTCTAATTGTTACCCAGGGGTCTCCC
>JAAENB010000836.1 GCA_024224995.1 bacterium
CCGATCTACTAATTTCAATAGCATCATCATTTGACTGCATTGAGTAAAATATAACAATATTAGTAATGATGAGCATGATGGTTATAATCGGGGGGTGATTAAGGTCAATTTTTTTATCAAGTGGGAGAAGCATTAGCATATTGTTTTTCTTCTTTCTAATATTATCAAGAAATGATCAAATATAATTGTAAATGTATGACTTTGATCAAATTAAATGAATTATACTCTTGTTGTAAAAAATTATACTTGTAGTATAGTTCCTACAAACCATTCTATTTTAAATATTACTGTAAAAACAGTAAAACTAGAACAGTAAAACTAGACACCCATAATTTAATATCCAGTCTAATACAAAAATCAAAAACATAATAGGGTTAATGCCTATAGAATATCGTACAGTTATATGGCATAATCCCCTTCAACGGCCATCCTGATTAAAATGGAGTTAATCAATGCCCACACCCAGAAACCAACAAGTCAGCCTTTGCGACACCCCCTACTATCACTGTATCTCTCGTTGTGTCAGACGCTCTTTTTTATGCGGTATCGATCACACCAACAACAAAGACTACAACCATCGTAAAAAATGGCTTATTGAACGACTGGCTTTACTCTCAAAAAACTTTGCCATTGAGGTGTGTGCTTATTCAGCCATGTCTAATCACCTTCATCTGGTATTAAAAATCAATGAATCAAAAGCTCAAGA
>JAAENB010000837.1 GCA_024224995.1 bacterium
AGACTAAATAGTACTGCGGGCTGCATCTGGCGTAGAAGTATGGGCTCTTTGGGTTGTGAGGACTGTTTGACCGGAGGGAGTTCCGCAGCAATCCAAAGAGCCCATGCTTCTACGCCCGCGCACAAGCAAAAAGAGTTTCTTAAGAGAAACAAAAAAGGGTTGCAAGCAGCGAATTTCAGGGTATACTTATATGAATAAGGGCAACAGGGAGGGAGAAACAGAATGCAGGGGAAAAGACCCGTACCCGGTTTAATAGTATCACGGACTTTTATTTCCCTCTGTATTACCGTGGTCTTTTTTATAGTCTCAAGCGAAAACTCCGGCCTGCTCAAAGCACAGGAGTCCCCACCCCCAGAAGAGACCGTTCCAACGGAAGAGGAGCCAAACAATAGAGCAAACTCCTTTGCGGAAGAAGACTTCTTCCGCCTGGAAGAGCTCCTGGTAGTAACAGCCACCAGAACGGCCGGGGTAAAGCTCAAAGAAGCGCCTGCGGTAGTCTATATTATCACCCAAAAACAGGTCCGGGCACGGGGATACCGGACCCTGGAAGACGCCCTCCACGATGTAGTGGGCTTTGACTTTCAGCACGTAAACGGAACCTCCCCGGTAAATGTTCACCAGCGGGGCCTGGCAGGCGACAACCAGCGGACCCTTGTTTATATCGACGGTATACTCGATAATATCATCTCTCCCAATGCAGTTTACGGCGGAACACTCCGCTTTCCCCTGCAAAATGTGGAACGAATAGAGATCGTATCAGGGCCCGCGTCCGCGCTCTATGGAGCCAATGCCTTTAACGGCGTTATCAACATAATAACGAAAAACGGCAAAGACCATCCCGGAAATGAAGTCCGATTTTTCGGAGAATCCTACATGAGTCAGTACCATAATGGAGGCGGCGGTTCTTTTACCAGCCGGAACAGTATAGGAAAACGGGCCGGGTACAGTATTAGCGGCTATTATTATAAAAGCAATGGGCCCGATTTCAGGAATATTCAGTCACTTGACGCAAACGGAAAAGGATACTGGTGGTCTCATCTCTATAATGCCTCACGGGAAGAGAACTATAATATAACGGGTAAATTTTTCCTGGACAATTTTCGTCTTGAACTCATTAACTGGCAAAATCTACAGGGAACAGGAACCTTCGCCAACGGGTTTCACCTCATTGACACAGACCGGGATAATTATAAGGGCTCTGCCTGGAATTTCCGGGCTAATTCAGTAAGCGCGGGCTACCTCCTGAACATCAATAAACACCTGAGCCTGGACAGCGAATTTATCGCGCGCCATACAGAAGTACTCGACTCCAGCATTGATAATGAACCAGTCACAAAAACCCCGGAAGCCGCCTACAGCAGCCCGGACCAGACAACACAAACCACCTATACCAGGCCCGATTATTCATATAAACTGGAAGAACGGCTTCAGTGGAGACCAAACAATAAAACCAATATAACCCTGGGCGGAGAAGTAATACATTTTGTAGTACCCAGAGGCTACTCCTCTTACGAACGGGTCAAATATCAAAATTTCGCGGCCTATACCCAGGTTATGTACCGGCTCTTTGCCCCCCTTTCAATCACCGCCGGGTACCGCTTCGACTATAATACCACCTATGGAGAGTCCCATACTCCCCGGATCAGCGCGGTCTTTTCAAGCGGCCATCTTACCCTGAAAGCGCTCTTTAGTACGGGATTCCGCGCCCCATCGGCAAAGGAATTATATAATCAAACCACAAAACGAAAATCCAATCCCAATCTAACCCCGGAAACACTCATTAGCGGAGAGCTGGGAGCGGGTTACCGCCTTCTGGAAATTATGCTGCTCTCGGTCCATTCTTACTACAACCGGGTAAGCAATCTCATCTTTGAAGTAGACTCCACCGAAGCCAATCCCAATTTCTCCGGCACTAACTGGAGACAGTTCCAAAACGCGGGAGATGCCAACATTATAGGAATAGAAATTCAGGGTGATATCCGGGTTGGCAGGAGTCTTTTCCTCTTCATGAATTACAACTTTCTATACACCACCTACACAAACCTCAGTTCCGATATTCGAAGTTCTCCCGCAGCCATGAACAGCAATGAATCCCCCAATATCGCGCCGCATAAAATCAACGCAGGCATTACCTGGTATCTCCTTGACAGGCTCTCTCTGCACCTCAGAGGAAACTATGTCTATAGAAGAAAATCAATCGCCACCAGCGCGATCAGCTCTGTTGACGGGTATGTTCTCCTTCACGCAAATATCTCTTTTGACGATGCCTTTATAAAGGGTCTTTATTTCCGGCTCCTGGCACGGAACCTCCTGGATACCCAGGCCTTTGATCCCGGGATCCGCTCCGCCGACGGAGATTATTATCCCACGAAACATCCAATAGAAGGCCGCTATTTCCGCCTCAGCTGCGGGTACCGGTTTTAAGAGGATGTAAAAAATGCTTTACACCATCGGTGTATCCATTAAAAGCTCTAAAAGCTGATTTTGTCACAGGAACAACTCTTTTTGCGATTTAATATTGACAAAAATGACTACTAATATTATAATGGCTAAAATATTAATAGCGTCCCCCCGAAGTTGAACAAATATCCAATTTTTTATTTACTTTAAAAAAAGGATCCATTATGAAAAATATCAGCAAATCATTCTTTTTTCTAATTTTATTCTTACTTCTTATTCCCGGCTGCAAGTATAATGAAAATTTCCTTGCCGGACTCATTGAACCGGACCGGGAGAGCTCTATTATTACTATCTCTTCTCCGGCAGAGGGGAGTATTTTCAAAAAAGAGAATATTATTGTTCCCATCACCGGTATCGCCGATGATAATATTGAACTCTCGGAAGTTTCGGTAGCTATCGATAACGGCAGTTTTTCTCCGGCAAGGGGAAAAGACAATTGGCTCTATAATATCAACACTGATGAGTTAGCATATGGAAGACATACGGTAATTGCAAAAGCAACTGATCTTTACGGGAATACTTCTTACGCTCAAACGTTTATTGTTATTACCTATGATTCAAATCCTGATATTAACAGTACCATCCCGGCTCACAAGGAAGCCAATGTTCCCCTAAACCAGGAAATTTCCATACTATTCACCAATGATATGGAAGCCGATTCAATTAATGACAACACTTTTATAGTAGAAGATTCGGAAAGTAATACTATGAGCGGGGAAATTTCTTATTACCCCAATGAAAAAAAAGCGGTCTTTCGAAATAACGAAGATTGGATTATTGATACCACCTATACGGTTACGGTAACAACAGGAGCAAAAGATTTTGTATGGAATTTTTTTACGTCCGATTACTCCTTTACTTTTTATACCCATGCCGAAATTCCGGTAGAACCGGTAAGCGTTACGGGAGTGGGCTTAAATAAATCATCAACGAGCCTCACTGAAAATGATTCCGAGCAGCTCACCGCGACAATATTCCCCGAAGGCGCTACGAATAAGAATGTTACCTGGTCATCAACTGACGGGACGAAGGCATCAGTATCTTCAACAGGACTTGTCAAGGCAATTGCCCAGGGCAGCGCCACGATTCGTGCCACGACTGAAGACGGCGGGCATGTTGCTAATTGCGTAGTTACGGTAAACAACAACACCACCTCTTTAATCGTTTTCGCCTCAGATCGTGATGATAGATATGAATATGAGATATATGTAATGAATACTGATGGCTCTAATCAAAAAAGGCTGACTGATACTGATAGTAATGATTGGTATCCATCCTGGTCGCCTGACGGTTCTCAAATCGTATTCACTTCAAAACGTGATGGTGGTTATGGCGAGATATATGTAATGAATGTTGATGGGTCTAATCCAACAAGGTTAACTGATAATAATGTTATGGACAGGAGCCCATCCTGGTCACCTGACGGTTCTCAAATCGCGTTCCATTCAGGTTCTTTTACTGAATTTGAGATATACGTAATGGATACTGATGGGGAGAATCGAACAAGCATCACTAATAGTTCCGGCGATGACAGCTTCCCATGCTGGTCACCTGATGGGTCTCAAATCGCATTCCAGTCAAAACGTGATGGTAATTATGAGATATATGTAATGAATGCGAATGGGTCTAATCAAACAAATATAACCAACAATTCTGATGGCAATGATTGCTGCCCATCCTGGTCTCCTGATGGGTCTCAAATCGCATTCCAGTCAAATCGTGATGGTATTGATGAGGTATATGTAATGGATGCTGATGGGTCTAACCAAAGAAATATAACCAACGATCCTGTTCGTGGTGGTTACGGACCATCCTGGTCTCCTGGTGGTTCTCAAATCGCATTCACCTCAAATCGTGGTTTTGGTGATGAGATATATGTAATGAATGCTGATGGGTCCAATCAAACAAACGTAACTAATAATTCCGGTACTGATTACGAAGCATCCTGGTCTCCATTTATCGTAGAATAATTCCCCTTGACATTCCCCCAAAAAAGGGCTATTTTTTATATATACATATTATATACATAAATTTTTTAGGGGGGAATTATGAAATTTTTTATTGTATTAATTTGCAGCGCGGCCTTTTTTTTAACGGCCTGCGGTGAAGACGAAGGATCAGGTTCCAGTATGTTCGGACTGGGAGCTGCCGCAGTTGAGTCTCTTCCGCAGCTGAGGCAAAGCGGGGGTAAGGCCTATGGGTCTAAGGCCACCATAACAAGCGGAACTATTGCCGATTACAATACGCTTTCGACTTTTTTTAAGCTGGAATGTATTATGCCCGGCATGGATGATTTTTGTCCTTCCGGTGTTGACGCTACTACGGGCGGCGATTCCAATCCATACAAACTTACCAGCTACACGCTCATTGGTTCAATTTATCATGCCGATATGTATTCCGGCGGTTTAAAAACATCCTGTGACGACACCAGCACCACAATAACTTCCGGTTCTTTTGTTGCTGCCTCAAGCGGAGGAGATCCCGCGAAGTTCCTTCTGGACTATTACAGTCTTTTAACCTGCACAGGTCAGGACACGAGTGAAGATCTCGGCAGTGGAACCAAATACCAGGCATATTCTTTTGGCGGCGGAACCTACCAGGCCACACTAACGACCCGTTACCGGAATCCCTATAATGGCGTATCCTCTCCGGGGCAAAACGATGTGTTCCAGGTCTATGTTGGTGTAAGCAGCGACGAGCCGGTTTTTCTCGCTTATAATTATGCCGGTGCCGATTCCATGTATCAGCGAACCGTGCTCCTGGTAAATCTCGAGACTCACCGTTTCGCGGTAAAACACTATGAGCCGGGCTCCCCGGTGAAAAACCTGGTGGCCATTGGGGTTGGCGGCGTAAACCGTACTACCGGTGAACTGAACGCGGGATATTATTTCGCGAAATTTACCGACAATAGCGGAACAGAAGATGACGGCTGTATCGACAACGCTACAGGCTCTTTCCAGTCCGACGATACTCCCTGCACCGGAGCCTCGGTTCCCGTCACCTGGTCTTCAAGCGACACCGTAGCAACCTATCTCTCAATGACCGATGACGACAAGACCCGTTTAGCCGCGTTTCTCGCGAAATTTACCGACCAATCTTTTTTCGCAAGCACCGACTCTCCGGAAAACAGCACCACTGATCCGGAACAGAATTTTCCGCAGTCCATCACGCCCTGATGATACCGTAGACCGCAGGGGCTTCCTTCATCATAACGAGGGGCTGGAAGCCCCACGTTATGAGAAACTCTTTTTAAACAGGGCTGGTTTCCGGGAAGAGACGTTGCAGTGCAGCGTCTTTACGGGCCTGTTTCCGAAGATATTTCCCGGGTCAACACCACAGAGGGGGAATCCCAAATAAACACCGTGAGGGCACGGCACGCCGTGCCCCTACACGTACCGAATACCCTCGCAGGGGCCGCACCCCTCGCAGGGGCCGCACCCCTCGCAGGGGCCGCACCCCTCGCAGGGGCCGCACCCCTCGCAGGGGTCGTACCCCTCGCAGGGGTCGCACCCCTTTCCCGGAGCATCTTCGTAAAACAGACCCTGGTATCAACACAGTTTCTTACTTGTTAAAACTGCAAATGACGTCCACCACTGTCGGGAATACTCGCTTACTGCATCAGGCGGAATTACGGTGTATCCGCGAAAAAGGCAAAAACCGCCTCCAGCTCCGAATCCCAGTACGTGAAATCATGTCCTGCCTTTTCAGGCGCGTTAAAGCAGACCCGCAGCGACGGATACTTCTTTTTCAAGGTCTTATAAAACGAGTCACTTTGCGAGAAAGGTACCACTTTGTCCTTTTTCCCGTGGCCTATGTATATCGGCATGAGCCATTCTCCCTGTTCCGCCCGTACTTCGGGATTATCCGTGGAAGTCCAGCGCTCCCTGCATGTGTTATACGGACCATAGACCGCTGCCATGAGCCTGTCGGCAGGCAGTTTATCCTGGTTATAGTCTCCGGAAAGGGCTGCTCCTGCAGTAAAGAGTCCCGGGTTTTCAAGGGAAACCAGGGCTGCGCCCCTGCCCCCGGTAGAAAGCCCCAGTAAAAAATTTCGTTTTTTAGGGAGGAAAAGTCCGTAGGTATTCTTAAGCCGCCGCAGCAGGATCTTCTTTATCCACATTCCGCCGGGCATGGCTGCCCATTTTCGTGTTGTCTCAGGAAAATATTTCGACTCATAAATCGTGGTGTTCATATCGGGGAATACAACCCGGTATCCTTCTTTTTCCGCGTATGTTAAAAGCCCGGTCTCTTTATGCCACCTGGTGCGGGAAAACTTCCAGCCCGGCAGCACCAGGAGATCCCCTTTTACAGTGGAAGCCCGGGGCACGAAGATATCAACCTTAATCTTCTTCCCGGTTCCGGCCGCGCTCCCGGGCAGTTCAATAGTGCTCATCCCCGCTTTCAGAGCCGTATACTTCTTTATATTCTTTATATTCTTGCCCATATCCCTGCTGCCGGAAGCCTTCTCTTTTCCGCAGGCAGTAATGCTTAATAAACATATCACAATAAAAGAAAAAACCGGGGCCTTTTTCATCTTTGTTTCTCCAGTATAGTTTGATAACATTATTTCGAATGCATTATAATGAAAAAAATAATTACGGAAAGTCAAGAATATTATTTTTTATTACGTGAGTCCGGAATGAAATCTATGCGGGGAGTAATACCTCGGCAGAACGTTCGGAACTCGCTCCGCTCAGACAGCCTCACAACCTGCCGAGGCATCACTCCCCGCATAGATTTCATTCCGAATTACGTTTTTCGGAATACTAATCCGCAAAAAAATAGCGCAGGAACAGTATATCGCGTTCACCCTGGTTGGTGTATTCATCCCAATCCCCTTCTGTGAATCCCGCTATATGAACACGGTCATTATTTATGGCTATTCCCCTGCCGTAATCATGCCCTGTTGATCCGGACTGCCAGGTACGCGGCTCTTCATGGGGAGAAGAATAATAGACCAGGACCAGGTCATTGTTCCCGGCATTCACGCCTTCCCCCATGGAGCCCCTGCTGTTGCCCACAATAGAGACACCGCCGCCGGAATCCACTGCCGCTCCATAGGCACATTCATCCCGATCCGTACCGGTCTGCCTTACCCATGCTCTCTCCCCGTTAGATCCATACTTCGCCAGGAGCATATCCGGTCCGCCGGAGTTTGTGCTGTCGGCGAAATCGCCCGAAGCCATGCCCGTGACATAACAGGAACCGTCAGTATAATCAACAGCAACTCCATAACCCTCATCCGCGTCCTCACTTCCCAGCTGCCGCAGCCATTGTTCTGTTCCTGCCGCGTCATATTGAGCCAGGAATATATCTCTGCCCCCGGCATCATTACCGGCTTCAAGCTCTCCATCGGTATACCCAGTACAATAGAGCATCCCCTGGCTGTTTACTGCTGCTGCTTCAACAAAATCATTTTGCGAACTTCCATACTGGTGAACCCACAGCCGCTCTCCTTCCATATTATACCGTGCCAGGAAAAAGTCCCATCCGCCCTTACTCGCGATACCTTCCAGCACACCTTCCGTATTTCCCACAACAGTAATATTCCCGGCTGCGTCAATGGCCAAACCTGTGGCATACTCATCCTCAACCGAACCCAGCTGCCGGGTCCAGATAATCGCTCCCGACGGATCACACTTTATGAGCACAGCATCTCGTCCGCCGGAATTACCTTCACCATCCAGGTCTCCATAGGTTAAACCGGCAATATAAATATTCTCATGGCCGTCCAGGGCCACTGCCCTTCCAAAATCCCAGGCAATGCCGCCGAAAGTCCGTTCCCATTCCCTGGCTCCCAACGAATTATATTTCATGAGGCATATATTTCCCCCTATACTGCCAACAACATAGCTGCTGCCCTTGCTGTCTATAACTATATCACAGGCTTCATCATCGCCGCTTGCTCCATACTGCTGTACCGGGTTTGATTCGGCTAGAACCCGGACTCTATATGTCTTTGTGCTATTATTCTCTGCTGTTACAATATAGACTAACGAGGAAGAAAAATCATTTTCCGTTACCCCGCTCTCCTGTTCCATCCCGTTTACCGTAAGTGATATCCCGCTTATTTGAAAGGTCGCTTTTAATGCTGCGGGGCTGGTTTTATAGGGAACAACTGCGGTAATTTCCGTTCCCGAAATGAAAACATGTATATCTTTAGCAAGACTCTCATTTTTTTCGGCTTCAAAAGAAAAGGATTCTATTGTTTTACTGCCGGATTTATTCGGGATATCGGAACTCCCCCTGCCGGCAAGGATCATATCGGAACAGGACAGGAGGCTCATTCCCAACAGCAGCGCTATTATAACCGGACTTCCTGGTATTTTATTCATTATTGACTCCTGAGAGGGCATAAATTTATAAAATAAACACTGTATACATGCGTAGAAAAAAAACAAATCACCACAATCGACTTAATCCGTCCAGGAAAAAAACAGAAAAGATCCCAACCTTCCGGCCGGTTTGGATTTCTTTCTGATGGGTGCTCTTAAGAAAGTTCTTTTTAAACAGGGGGTCTGTTTTGAGACGTTGCAGTGCAACGTCTTTACGGGCTTGTTTCCGAAGATTTTATCCCGGGGCCTTGCTCTGCCTCCCGGGGTTGAAACCCCGGGAAACAGAAAAGGCTCCGGTTAATATCCCCAAACAGAAACCGATCCATATATATAAACAGTTTCTGACCTATTTTTCCCGGCCAAGCCGGGCCAGCACTCTCAAGAAACTAAATTGTGCAAGTGAGCGGGCCTGGAAGCATCCCTCTTCTAAATGCTGCGGAACTCGCTCCGCTCAAACAGTCCTCACATTTAGAAGAGGGATACTTCCAG
>JAAENB010000838.1 GCA_024224995.1 bacterium
CCGCTCAAACAGTCCTCACAACCCTAAGAGCCCATACTACTTCAAGGCCAGATGCAGCTCGCAATATTATTTAGTTGCTGACGTTTTTAGGAAAACGTCATTTGCAGTTTTAATACACCCTTTTCAGGAGGTGAGGACTGTTTGAGCGAAGCGAGTTCCGCAGCCGGATGAAAAGGGTGTATTAAAACTGCCCGCGTACCCCCAAAAAACGAGCACTTACTTCAGTTTCTGACGTATTTTTCCCCGCCGGGGCGGGGTCAGATGCTCTCAAGAAACTAAATCTTGGTTGTGCGCGGGCCTGGAAGTAGTATGGGCTCTTTGAATCATTTAAAATTGAAATTCTTTTTCACGGCCTGGCCCCGTATGGTTTTTATCATCACACTGTCCAGGGTCTTTTCCCCGGATTTTCGTTTTCTCTCTTTTGCCACGTACTTGCGCCTGTTGGTGTTTAGTTTATTTATCTTCTTTTGGAGCTCGCCTCTTTTTTTGAGTTGTTTCGCCACATAGGTTTTTCTCTCTTTTTTGCTCATTTTTTTCATTTCTTCCGGCACATCATCCTCACCCATTTCTTCCACGTTAACCTTCTCGTTCTTTACGGCGTCAAGAAGATCCCAGCCGGAATTATCGTATAACACCGAGGCTTTTGAAAGAGACCGCTGAACCGCGGACCCCGATCCCATGGATGAGGCGTTGGCGTCCTGTTTGGCCTGGAGCATTTTTCGTTTCCTTCCAGACCGGCCATAACCAATGTAGGTCTTATTCAATTCTTTGCCCAGACGAAGAATCTCTTTATCCTGTGGAGCCGTGACATGAACGATCCGTTGATTTTGATTAATATTCATATATTTTCCATCGGCACGGTCTGCCCCGTCCTTCCATTGAGTCTGTATTCCCTTGTTATAGTCGCCGCAAAATATGGTGTTAACCACGATCCCCATGGAGATAGCCTTTTTGCAGCTTTTTTTATAATCCACCGTTCCCTGGGTAAAGGGCTCGTTCCCGGCAATGAATATCACCTTCAGGTCGTTGTTGCTTTTGCTCCATTTGAGTTCTTTCGAAGCGGAGTCAATAACCATGCCGCAATACTCAGACCCTCCGTGGGTAGTGAGCTGAAAAAGCTCTTCCGATATTTTATCCAGGTCTGTGGTAAGAGGAGCTATCATCCTCATATAGCCTTCTCCTGCGGGGAGCCTGCTTTTCCCGTATTCATAAAGAGCCACTTCAAGAGTTGGGCTTTCCCCGTTTTTCTTTGCCAGGGCCATTTCATTGACTATTTTCCAGAGCTCAGATTTTGCCTGGTTAATAAGGCCGTTCATGCTTGAACTGGTGTCCAGAAGAATCGCCATCTGTATGAGTTCCTTTGCTTCGGCTTTTACCGAAAAAGAAAATGATATCATAAGGGTCAATAAGGTTGTAAAAATAAGGGCTTTTCGATTTTTCATTTTTGGGCTCCTTTTTAAAGAGAATTAATTATCCGGTTCTATAGATTGGACAAATTAGAGGGTGAATGGTTCCCTTTTTTTTGGAAAAGACCTCAAAAAACATGAAATAATGAAATTTTTGTGAAAAACTAATCATCAAAACGTACCAACGCAGTTAAACGGAATGGCAATGCCCTCATAGGCATATTTAAAATTTTTTGTTGACTTTTCTTCATAAAGTGCTAATATACTTAAAAGCCTGACTTTAAATAAAATTAAAAAATGGTTAAGAAAAAGGGACAACCGGAATGATTGAAGAGATACCGGATGTAAGAAAATTTGTTGCGCCTGAATTTATTTTTGGTATTGGAGCCCGCAAACTGGTTGGACGCTATGTAAAAAATTTCGGCGCGCGGAAAATTATGCTTGTTACGGACCCTGAAATTGAAAAAGCAGGGTGGGTAAAAGATATCGGAACCAGTCTTGAGCAGACCGGCATTCCTTATATTATTTATAATACGGTAACTCCCAATCCAAAGGAAGAGGAGGTAATGGCAGGGGTAGATATTTATAAATCGAAAAACTGTAATTTAATTGTATGCCTGGGCGGAGGCAGTGTTATTGATTGCGCAAAAGGGATCGGCATTGTTGTGAGTAATGGAAAACATATACTTGATTATGAGGGCGTTGATATCGTAACCCGCCCGATGCCGCCATTAATCTGTATCCCCACCACGGGCGGCGCCTCAGCTGATGTTTCGCAATTTTGCATTATCACCAATCAACAGGAAAGAGTGAAGATCGCGATAATCAGCAAAGCCGTGGTACCCGATGTTGCCTTAATTGATCCCTTTCTACTCACCACAATGGATCTTTTTTTAACAGCCTGCACCGGCATGGACGCCCTGGTCCATGGAATTGAAGCCTATGTTTCCAATGCCAGCTCCCACGCGACAGATTTACACGCTCTTGAAGGAATAAAATTAATTTCTCATAATATCGAAAAATCCATTGCCAATCCCGGTGATATTCAACTCAGGGAAAAAATAATGCAGGGTTCTCTCCAGACAGGGCTGGCTTTTTCAAACGCGAGCCTGGGCGGGATTCACGCCATGGCTCACAGCCTGGGAGGCTTTAAAGATTTACCGCATGGCGAATGTAATTCAATATTACTCCGCCATGTGGTGGACTTTAATTTTTCCACAGTACCGGAAAAATTTCTAAAAATAGGTGAAGTCATGGGGCTCAACCTGCGCGGAATGCCCATGGTTTATAAAAAAAGACGAATATTAAAAAAAATTGAACGGATGTTGAAAAAGGTTGGAATTGTTAACACTCTCGGGAGTCATGGTATTAGTTCTGCGGATATCGCTTCATTGGCAAAGAAGGCGCTGGACGATGCCTGTATCGTCACAAATCCACGAAAGGCGAACAAACGGGATATCGAGGTACTGTATGAAGAAGCGCTATGATGACAGCGTTGATGATCAAAACAATACCAATGAAAATATCAGTAAATGGGAAAAACTGCGCGGCCAGATCGTTGGACTGGGGAGTAACTCCAGCCGGAAAAATTACTATCCGGAACTGCAAGAGCAATTAGAGCGCCTGGAACGGTTTAAATATCTACTCAATCAGAGCAACGACGCGATTCTACTGGTTGAAGCCGATTCGGATAGAGTGGCCGATGTTAACAGGTTCGCGTGCGAAATCTTCGGGCAAAAAAATGATGCCATCATTGGTACTCTCTTGCGCGAAATTGCCAATAAAGACATATTGTCTGCCGTAAAAAAATTATACAAAAATAAAATAATTACTAAAATTAATATAGGCAAATGGGAATCATTTACAACAGTAATAAGCAATAATAATAAAAATATACCGGTTGAATTTTATATCAACCTGTTTCAATTTAATAAAACAGATTATATTCTCCTCGTGGGAAGAGACATAACCGAACGGAAGCAAGCGGAGGAACAATTACGGCGATTGAACCTGAACCTGGAAAACCTGGTCCGGGAAAGAACCGGGGAACTGCAAATCTCAAATACCGAATTAACAAAAGCAAATAAAAATCTTTGGAATGCAATGAATGAACTGGAAACCGTTAACAGTCAGTTAGTTTCCACACGGGACGAACTCTGGGGCGAGATGAAGCTTGCCCAAAAGATCCAGACCGTATTATTACCGCATACCCCTACTATAGATGGCTATATGCTCTCGGCCTGTATGCTTCCCGCCAAAAAGGTTGGCGGAGATTATTATGATATAATCAATATTGAAAATAAGAATTGGATTGCCATTGGCGATGTCGCGGGCCACGGAGTTTCTGCCGGCCTTATTATGATGATAGCACGGACTGCTCTTCATACAACTCTCAGCCGGGATCCCGCCATCGCGCCATGGGAACTGGTATCGGTCCTGAACAAAATTCTTACTCAAAACATACAACAACTGGATGAGCATAAATTTATGTCTCTCATGGTGCTTTCTCTCCGGGAAAACGGCAGCTTCAATTTCGCGGGGCTCCATCAAGATATTTTAGTATATAGAAATGCCGCAGGAACAGTGGAAAGTATAGAAAGCGATGGGACGCTGCTGGGGATCATTGAACAAAACCGGGAGCAGATACCCGAAAAAAGCTTTACCCTGGATATTGGAGATACGGTATTACTCTATACAGACGGGATAATAGAAGCCTGGGAAAAAGAAAGCATTCAAGACAGCCGTAGTCCCGAAACCGCAATGTTCGGGATAGACAGGCTTGCTAATATCTTAAAAGAATCCGGACATAAAACTACTGAGGAAATTAAAAACCATATTTTGGGAAGCATGGAAGACTATGACTGTAATGATGATATCACCTTTGTTCTTCTTAAACGCTTAGAATAAGATTATTCAGTTCTCTGTATTACCCAGCTTGAAAGCAGGTCTAAATATCCGGGAGTATAGGCGCTCCTTCCTTCTATAAAATATTGAAGCAGGGCTTCTTCCGTCCAGGGTTCCATCAAAAAATTGTATGGGTCATCCTTTAACAGGGAATGAGCAGCATTGGGAAATATAACAGGTTTATAATCAGTGTGCCCTCTCTCTAAAAAAATACTGTTGTATATAGTATAACTCTCGAAGGCGTTTACGTTTAAATCCCCTTCTCCCCATATGGCAAGAAGAGGAGAGCGTATATTTTTTAGATCCTCTTTAGCATCGGCATTCATATTAATTGCAGCAAAATGATATTTGTCACTATTGTCAATTGGCTCTACGTTAATATCGCAGGGAGCTTGTACAGACTCTTTAAATATTTTAAAGTTTTTCACGTAGTTTTTGTATAGTATGTTTTTATTGGGATATGGTTTTTTAGAGAGATAGGTGAGAATAGTATTTACCTCATCATGAGAATATCCCTTTTTTTTATAATAATTGATATCCAGGAATTTCCCCTGATCCATCCAGTTTACCGCGCCGCTTACTATTATCATAAAGGCAGGTTCCGATGATTTTGAAGCTATTTTGGGAAGAACCCAGCCTCCCTGGGAGAAGCCGATAAATCCTGTGTTATCAGCATTAATATTCTTTAATCCCTTAATATACCGCAAGCCCGTTAGTGCCTCTTCAGCCCGCATGGCCATTGTCTGCTTAAGCCAGTTACCGCTCGATTCGCCAACTCCCTGTTTGTCCCAGGAAAAAACTCCAATGCCGTTTTCTAAAAAGTTATTCATAAGTATTGTATAAAAACCATTTTCAAACCTGTCCGACGGGCCGTCTCCATGGATAAAGATTACAACAGGATAACTCTTTTTATTATCAGGAAGCAGCAGCGTTCCTTTTAAGGTTTCTCCATTATGGGTAAAACAAATCTCCTTTTTAAATCCGGATTTAAGTTCATGAGCGGATGAAATAAATAGATAAGAAAGTATAACAATGAAGAAAAAAAGTAAGCCCGATATTAATATTTTTAATTTTATACTCATTCTATTATAAAAATAGCTATTTTAACGCGGAAAGTCGTCTGACCTTATAAATTCAGACGACTTTTTTATAATTACGAAAGCCCTGCCCCATTTCTTTTTTTTAGCTGAATCGCGAAAAAACCTTGACATCTTACCCCCGCGCGCTGGTAATATACCGGTAATATTACTGGTATATTACCGAATTATAACAAGAGTATAGCAAGGATAAAAATAATATGAAAAAGTACAAACTGGATGAAATGACGTATACTGAAATCAAAGAATTGGACAGATCAAAAACAATTTTTTTCTTACCAATAAGTCCAATAGAGCAGCATGGCCCGCATCTTCCACTGGGAACAGATTTTTACGCGGCCGGGGATATGGCCGCAATGGCAATTACGGGGCTCCAAAAAAAGGAACCATCCTTAAATTATATTTTGCACCCGCCCATCCCTCTCGGCAGTTCCGAATGCACAATGGATTTTCCCGGAACAATCTCCGTACGGGGAAAAACAATCGCTAAGATAATATTTGATATATGTTCTTCAATCGCGCGGCATGGTTTCAAATATATTATCATTTCAAGCCAGCATATGGACCCGGTTCATTTAAAGGCAATAAATGTTGGAATGAAAAAAACAATGAAAAAGTATGATATCAAAATATTTGAACCGTACAGTGTTGTAACCTGGCACCGTAACACAAAGGAAGACACTCTATGGAAAGAAAAAGGGGTCGATTTGCAAACCGAATATCACGCTGATGTTAAAGAAACATCGTTTATACAATACAAATATCCTCATTTGTTAAAAAACGGTTATGAAAAAATCAAACCATGCTGCCTTGATATAGAAAAACTGTATAAAGAAGGAAAAAAAACATTCATGAAAATGGGCGCGGATGAGGGATATATTGGCAGCCCCGCCAAAAGCGAAGAGGAGATGGGAAAAATACATCTTGAAGTGGCTGCGGAAATACTGGCAAATACCGCGCTAAAATTATACAATGGCGAAAAGCTTCCGGAGATGGTAAAAGAATGGAAATTCGTTATGAAATTTTTTATCAGGCTGGATTAAGAAGCAGGCTGCTGCAACAGCCTGCAATTGCTCGAAGCGGACAGAAACTCCCTGGTTCAACATAGTCAGGGTGAAAGCATCATTCCTCCCATATGCAAAGCCACTGGCAGCCGGTTTTCTCGCACACCGGATCTATTGTTCTTGTTTTTATCTCTCTTGAAGTAATCGTATATCCATTATCAATCATTCCCGATACGTGATGATCTTCAATGTCAGGAAGAGGGTATTCTTTTTTAATTATGGCCCCGGAACTACTCCTGAATTCATAGGAAATTGCCGTGACACAACGTTCACCGATTTTTCGAAAATGTACATGAATTGCTGATTTATTGTCGCTGGTTTTATAACTCTTGTATTCCTCCCATACCGCCCTGTTTTCTACTTCAAAAATAGAGAAATTCTTTTTATAGGTTTCCCCGGTTTCCTTAAACTGGAATGTATATTCAATTGTTTCCAATTCATTTTCCAACTCGTCTTCAAATTCCTCTTCCAACTCCTCTTCCAACTCCTCTTCCAATTCGCTTTGCAATTCAGTCATTTTTACCCTCCCCCGCTATCTTACCAAATTTCGCATATGAATCGAATATGCGAAATTTGTATATTTTTTTCAACAACTTTTTTATAGGGAGGGGGCTGTCAAAGATGGCAGCAATTAACGGTTCCTCGCCAGGCGGAAACCCACGTTATGAGAAAGCAGGCCCTGCCGGGTCAGGTGCTCTCAAGAAACTCTTTTTAAATAGAGCCTGGTTTCCGGAGATTTGTCCCGGGTCAACACCACAGAGCCAAAAAAACACCGATCCCCTCGCAGGAGTCGCATCCCTCCTCAGAGTCTCCATAGCCCTGGCCTGAAACCAGCCAGTAAAGGCGTTGCACTGCAGC
>JAAENB010000839.1 GCA_024224995.1 bacterium
AAGAAACTGTTTTTAAAAAATGGATCGGTTTCAGCATGGGGCTACCCGGGGGTGAATCCCCGGGCTACATGACTATACCCCTCCGGGGTATTTCTGGTATGGGACCGAATCGCCCGCAGGGCATTGGTTGACCATTGGTTCAATGCTGACCCAAGACAGAATAGCCCAGGGGCGACGTGTTGTAGCTCGGGGTTTCAACCCCGTGAAACAGAGCATGGCCCCGGGATAAAATCTTCGGGAACCGGCCCTATTTAAAAAGAGTTTCTTAAGAGCACCTGACCCTGCGCGGTGTGAACTTTTTTTCCCCTTGAATAAAAAAAAGACTTCCCAACTAACCAAAATCCACTATACTCTCTAATTAAATCCATTAGAAGGGAGAATCATGACACCGTTGAAAAAATTAACAGAAGAAATTCTGGATGATAAAAATATCACATCTTCACTGGTAAATGAAAACGCACTAATAACAAGCATCGAGACCCTGTTTAACGCGTATCATAATAAACAGGAAAGAGGGGAAAGCACCCACTATACAGCCCGCATAATCTATGACGCGATTATTGACCTGGCTCTAGCCGGAAAAGCCGCCCTGGTAGAGAAGTATCAAAAGCGGTACGAACAGGAGATCGGTGAAAGAAGGTGATCGGTGGCCCGGGAGGGCCGGGCGATCGGTGGTCGGTTAAGAAAATAAAACCGCTTTGGATAACCCGGACCTTTTTTATTATTTATCAGGCAGACTTTTCTTCTTTATCCGCTCCGCAGTCATGAGGTTCGATTGGTAGGAATTATACCCGTAACTAAAGGGAAGAACCCCTGTTGATTTATTTTTCATGGCTTTTCTCAGGTCTTTTTGAACGAGCCGGGGAACGGTGCTGAATTTGGGGATAGGGCGAACATAACCGCCGTGAAACTTGAGCTTCCAGTGAGCAGCGGAAAAATACCGAAGCGGAGCGCCGGAATCGTCCTGAACAAGGTAATCGGTGTTGGACAGGATAGCGGCACGGATCTTCGTAAATTTGGTATTGTCATTATGCAGCAAATAAGAAGCGGACTTAATAATAGTGGAAAACGGCCCTTCTTTTTTGAGATAGGGGACAAAATTGGGAGAAAAACGATCCAGGGAATAATTAATAACATTGAGCATATAATAGCGGATTTTCTGAACTGGCCCGTTTCCTTTTCTAAACGAGATCTCTATACCGGGGATTCGTTTTGATCTGGGCGGGTATTTCCATTCGGTTTTGTTGTCCAGGGGAATGCCCGGAACAATGGAACTGTTCGCGTCAATAGCGATTTTTCTGGCGCCAACCAGGGTATAGCCGTTAAGGGAGAGGAAAAAGCAGATAACACCGGAAATACCGTTAAAGGATTTATTTCCCAGCTGGGACCCCATGCCGATAGTACGGAAAAAATTCACGTGAAGGATAGAGCTTAGCGAGGTCTTCAGACCAATGAGCCCGTTGGTGAGGGATCCTTCGGAAATGTTATGTGCCCGGGGAATAATGCCCGGTTTTTCCAGACCAAACATGATATAGAGCTTCGCGTCCGGGAAGAAGACCAGGGCGTTCATAATGTCGGGGCCGCTAAAAGGATAGAGGACTGTTTTGTTATATTGACCGGGGGAATGCTTGATCCACCACTTTTGGATTTTCTGCAAATTGGGCTGCTGAAATTTGCTCCAGCCGTTTTTTATTTCTTTTTGGTATGATTGGTAGTAGTATTTTTTAGTATAGGGGAAAAGCTTTGAGTTTTCCGGAACACCTTTCCCCGCAAGGAAAAGACCGGTTTCGTTCAGGGCTTTATTCATTGTAACGTTTTTCACGAAAGCTAAATTCTTAGGGTCGGAACCGGGATTAGCTTTACACGAGTATACAATATAAAAAGAAGAAAACAGGATTGCGGTAAGAGCAATACCTAAAAATTGTTTGTTATTCATTACGGATCTCCGAAGCTGATATTCAGCAGACTACGTTTAAGGAAGAGTTATCTTTTGTCAAGCATATCAGGGCCTAAACAATATATTTTTCTTGACTAAATAGTCTTGATTTAAGAGTTTAAGAAACGTTGATTTTTGATTGAAAAAGTATTGAGCTTTATTAAGAAGGAGAGAAGATGATAAGGAATTGTATGATAGTTGCAGCAGTGGCGCTTGTGATGCTTACGGGGTGCTCAAAGGCTCCGGGGGAGATTAAGACCATAGGCGGAAGTGTTGAATTTTTTACGGAAAATGAAAAAGAGGTCTGGGTATTAAAGATCTATGCTACAATAGAGAACGAAAATCCCGAAACAGCCTTTCTTGATTTTGCCGGAACTCTGGATATAACGGATTCAGGGAAGAAGATTGTCTCAGTACCTTTTACCCTGCCCATAGTTTTTCCATTAAATACGGACAAATTTGTAGATACTCAGGAGATAAAGAAGCGGTATACAAAGGAAGAAATAGAGCCGGTTTTGGCTCATTTTAAAGTTGATACGGAGAGATTGATGGCAGGCAGCGAAAAGGGGACGGAAGATGACCCGAAAAAACAGAGAATAGCTGTTGATAATGAAGCGGTTAAATTCCGGGAAATATCCTATAAAAAAGAAAATATACTGACTCTGCTAAAGGAAAAAGTAAATGAAAAAAAGTAAAAAGATAGATGACAGCAAACTCTATTTCTATTTTGGAATAGTGACCCTGGTACTTGCCATAATTGTAGGAAGCGCGTCCTTTTATTCCATATTGATGGTAGAACCGGAAGTGGATGCCTTATTGAAAGCAAATGAGAATACAGGGGCCAATGTCAAAAAAGCGTACCTTATATTGCGGAACCCCCAGGTGTTTGCCAAATATGAAAAGTTTGATTCAAAAGAGAAAGTTGTGCACGCAACGCTTAAGGATTTCGATAAAATGATTTATAATGGGGATACCATACCGGCAGATAACCATTTATATATGTATTCTTTACTGAAAAGGCGTCAGAGCGGTTCACGCCTGGGACGGAACACCATGTCCTTTTTGCTGCTTTTGTCCGTAATAAGCTGGCTGTTCTTTATTTATGAGAAAAAACAGCAGGTAGAATGAGAAAAAAAATTCTGATAATAGATGATGAGGAGACCATACGAAAAGTAATGGGGAAGCTCCTTGGAAGAGCGGGATACGAGGTATTTGCAATAGCAAGCGGCGAGGAAGCGCTAAAACGCTTGAGTTCGCAGCAGGCAGATTCACTATCCGTAGACCTCATCATACTTGATATGTACATGCCCGGCATGAACGGACTGGAGTTTTTACAAAAGGTACGGGATCAGAGCGTAACAACCGTACCGGTACTGATGCTGTCCGGATGCAGCGATCTTCAAATACGGGTGGAGAGTTATAAGCTTGGAGCCTATGATTTTATAGAAAAACCGGAATTACCCGAAGTGATGCTGAAAAGAGTGGAGAACGGGCTCAAGATCGGGGAGATTATAAATTATAATGAGTTTATAAAAACAGAGCTTATTATGGCAAAAAAGCTCCAGGATTACCTGTTTCCGGGGCCTTTTGCCATGACCGACGCGGTGGAGATTAATGCCTGGTATCGCCCCCTGTCGGATATTGGCGGGGATTTGTATGATTATATATTTTTCAGGGACGGCAGGATCTTTTTCTTTGTAGCGGATGTTTCGGGGCATAGTATACCGGCAGCGATTTTTACAACCATCGTGCATATGGTTTTCCGAAATGCCCTGAAGGTGGTGGACAGTCCCGGAGATGTGCTTAATTTTATGAACAAGGAATTGTCCGGGAATTTACCGGTAGAACAGTTTGTAACAATGTTTTGCGGGCTCATAGACCCGGAGAAGCATACCCTGGAGTATGGCAATGCCGGACATCCCAAACCCTGTTTTTTACCGGCAACGGGAGAGGGGCCGCTTAGCCTGGAGGGGAATGACGCGTTCCTGGGGCCCATACCGGAGGAGACCTTTACTACGTTTAAGAGAGAGCTGGCGCCTGGAGACGCTTTTCTTCTGTATACGGATGGATTCATGGATGTGTACGGATCAGGAGATCTGCCCATAGGAAGAGAGCTCCTGGTAAAGACACTGCACCGCCAGGAGCTTTCAAACCGGGAAAAGTTTGAAGCAGCCTGCGCTAATATATTGAGTGCGGATATTGAAATTACAGATGACTGTACAATGATGCTGGTGCAATACAAATGAAACAAAAAATATTAGTCGTATCCGACAGCCACGGGAACCAGACAAAATTGAACATGATCGTAAAAGAGGAGCGGCCTTTTCAGTATCTTGTGCACTGCGGAGACGGAGTGGCGGACCTCTTTCACGTGGATATACCAAAAGGGGTAATCGTACTACGGGTAACAGGGAATGTGGACCTGGGGCGGGAGCTGCAGTTCGAAAGGGAGCTGGTTCAAAAAATAGAGGGACACCGGGTGCTGGTGATTCACGGAGACCGGCACCGGGTAAACAACGGGTATGAAGAGCTTGCCCGGGAAGGAGAGCGGCAGGAAGCGGACATAATCTTTTTTGGGCATACTCACCAGCAGTACCTGCGTCACGGCAGCCCGGTATTATTTAATCCCGGAACCGTATCAAGGGGATTGTATGGTGTCGTAGAGATTGAAAATGTTCCGGGAAAAGAAGTTCAATTTTTTCATAGAAGAATTGAAGAATGAAGGGGTGGATTCCGGGATTATCGAATGGATTCTGTGAATTTTACCCGGAATGTGACATAAAGAAGTAAGAGGCTCAAGCGGAGAACAGGGGTTCTTTGTTTATAAGGATTTCTTTGATTTTTGATTCTCCAGCGGAGAAGTATATTACATGAGATTCCATTAAAGCGTATTCATCCATAAGAATGGTAAACTCTTCATCCATTGCTATATCCAGCAATTCAATCTCTCTGAATTTTCTATTTCCAATAAATATTGCTTTCATTTTATTTCCTGATTTATTTTCCGAACAAACCAAATATTCAAATTCGAATAGTTGCTCACTCTGTTAATTCAATTTTTATTATAAAACAAGTTTATAATAATTAATTTATTTGTCTACTCTTTTAATCCCTTTTTCTTCGCCGCCCGGTAAAAAAAAATAGTAGAACGCTAATATATCCCTGGAGAGTTGCAGCTTTTTAAAACTGAAAGAAATTTTTAGTATTGACTTTTAAAGCACCTTTTATAAATTTAACTATCAACAACCTATCCACACTATTCACAACTTATTAACAATTTTTTGTGGATAATGGGGTTTAATAGAAAAGGAATAGAGCAGGATAAAACAGGTAAAGTGATGGATTACAAAAAAATATCGACTGCATTTGTAACAATTATATTTATGTTCTTATGTTCAAATTTAAATGCTTATAAATTTGATTTTATTACAGTTACCGATGTTGTAAAGAAGGTCAAAGCACGGTTTGGTGGAATCGATTCATACCAGGCAAATTTTAAAATCGTATCCGAAAAGCTGGGCAAGAAATCCAATCAGACCGGAACGATTAAATATAAGGCCAAAGATAAACTGCTTCTGGAGTTTCGTTCTCCGTACGGGCAAAAGATCGTATCAAATGGAAAGATGATGTGGATATATATCCCTTCGATGAATGTTGTTGCTGAGCAGGATTTGAAATCATCATCAGGTCTTTTAACTTCGAGCACCAAGACCGGCTTACGGAGACTGTTTGCGAAATATCATTACCGGTTTGCTTCAAAGGAACAACCTGAAACGCAGAGTGATGATACAAAGGTGTATACCATATTGTTAAAGCAAAAGGAAAGCCGGAGCGGTTTCCGGACAATAAAGCTCTGGATTTCTGAGGATTATTTTATCACCAGGGCCAGGGGAGAGACCTCTTCCGGTAAGAAAGTTGATATTACATTTTCACGAATAAAAATAAATAACGGGCTGCAAAACGGGATCTTTAAATTTGATGTTCCGGCATCGGCACGGGTGATTAAGAATCCCATGATATCAGAGGAGTAAAAAAAGTGGAAAGTATTGGAGAAAAGTTACGGGCTGCAAGGAATGCCAAAAAGCTTTCAGTTAAAGAAGTTTCAAATGATACAAATATATCTCCTATGTACCTGGAGGCTCTTGAAGAAGAGGAGTTCGACAAATTTCCGAGTGAAACCTACTTGATAGGTTTTCTCAGGTCCTATACCGAATATTTAAAACTGGACGCCGAAGAGGTCATCCAGGCATACCGGGGCTATAAGATTGGTGAAAGTGTAACCCCTCTTGAAGAGTTGACAAAACCGACCAAGCCTTCTGTGCTCATGGGGCTTTCGAGCTTTACGAATAAATATAAAAATTCCTTATACGTTGTTGCCGCGCTGGCAGCGCTCTTTATTATAGTCTGGGGATTTAGCGGTATTTTTTCATCGGATGTAGACATCGATGGCGGCAATACTGCTGCCAAGGATATTAAGAACGAACATGATTTGAAGACCAGGAATTCTGAAATTAAAAGTTTGAAAAATCTTCAGCTTCAAAATAACAAGGGTATTATCCTGGTGTACAAAAAGGAAGCTGTTCAGTTCCCCGTGGGTAATAAAGAGGTTCTCTTTCTTCTTAAGGAGCTGGATGCCAACAGCATTCGTATTAAATTGTTCCCCGGAGAAAAAAGGGAAACCGTAGAAACGATTGAGATGGGTAAATCCAAAACCCTTACCCTGGCAGGGTGTCCTCGTGAGGTTGAGTTTTCTCTTAAAGGGCTTACGGATAACCGGGCTAAAATTAAAGTTATCCTGGGAAAGAAACTTGAGGGAGCTAAAGACTCATCACTTGAGGATACGGCAGCCAAAGAGGAAGGCGGAGACAGTACAAAGGTCAAAACCAGTACCGGTAATTTAAAAATTGTTTTTGAAGCTGAATTTACCCAGAAATCCTTTATTGAATTATATCTCGACGGCAGCAAGGTTAAACGGGGATTTATTCCCAAGGGGACAAGAGAGCGCTGGGAAGCAAAAGAATACATCCAGATCAAGATTGGAAATGCCGGCGGGCTTAATGCTAAAATAAACAATAAGGAATACCGTTTTGGCAAATCCGGACAGGTGGCAAACAAGGTGATAACCTGGAAGAAGGATGTTAAAAGCCCCAATGTCTATTATATTGTAGTGAAAGACTGGTGATGGGACAGGACAGCGGAAAAAAAAAATCAAAAGATCTTTTATATTATATTCTGTCCCTTGGGTGCTCCAAGAATCTTGTGGATTCCGAAAAGATCAATGGAGAGATGGCTGCGGCAGGCTATCTCCCTGCTGAATCTTCCGAAGATGCCAATATCATAATTGTAAATACCTGCGGCTTTATTAATTCGGCAAAAGAAGAATCGATTGAAGTTATTTTAGACGCCATTGAAGATAACGAATCTGCCCGGGTTGCGGTTGTGGGTTGTCTTACCGAACGATACCGCCATGAGATCATGGCAGATATTCCTGAGATTGATTTTGTCTATGGTCTTCCGGACAAGGATTTTGTTGAACAGCTCAGTAGTGCTTTTAGTGTTGAAATATCCGCGAAAAGAGAGATATGCCAGAAACCGCTTATTGACGGGCTTGGGTATTCATATATTAAAATATCCGAAGGATGTTCGAATAATTGCAGCTATTGCGCCATCCCTTTGATCAGGGGGGGGTACAATCCATATCCTGCCGACGGCATACTGCGAGACGCGGAAACTGCCGCGAGCAATGGCGCTCTTGAGTTAAATATTGTAGCCCAGGATATCGCTTCATACCGGTGGAATGAATATACGCTTGCCCGGCTTGTTGATGAAATCTCACAGGTTCGCGGGATTGAATGGATCCGCCTCATGTACTGCCATCCCGACCATCTTGATGACGAAATAATAACCCTCATAAAGAATAATGAAAAAGTTGTTCGATATATTGATCTGCCGTTTCAGCATGCATCAAAAAATATTTTACATTCAATGGGAAGAGAAGGAGATTTCGATCGTTATTATGAATTGATACAAAAACTCCGTGATCGTGTTCCCGGTATCAGGATCAGGTCCACATTTATGATGGGGTATCCCGGTGAGACCGATGCGGATTTTAACATCCTCATTGATTTTTTAAAAAAAGCACGGATCGACAGGGTAGGGGGATTTATCTATTCTCATGAAGAGAATACCAGCGCTTTTGGCTTAAGCGGGCAGGTCCCGCCCGGGATTATGGAAGAACGGTATGAAGAGTTTATGCGTGTTCAGCAGGAGATATCTTTTTCCCTTATGGAGGAGATGATAGGAAGTGAGGTTGCTGTTCTTATTGAAGAGCAGGTTGATGAAAACACATACCTGGGAAGAACGGAATTTGATGCTCCTGAAGTTGATGGTATTTTTTACTTGACCGCTCAAGATGTCCCGCTTAATTCAATTGTCAGAGCCCGGATTACTGACGCGGTTGAATATGATCTGATTGGAGAGCTTTTTTGAAAGTCCCCCGCTTTATTTTAAATATTCCCAATATCCTTTCTATTGGAAGATTTGCATTTATCCCGGTATTTTTATATTTTTTATCCTGGAAAAGTGTTGCCGGCTGGGTTTGTGCTTTGATCGTTTTTGCCCTGGCGTCTATTACTGATGTTCTTGACGGCTGGGCTGCCAGGAAGTTGAACCAGGAAACGGAATTTGGAAAATTTATTGATCCTCTGGCGGACAAATTCCTGGTTGTGGCGTCCCTGGCCGCCTTTTTGGTTCTTGACCCGTATCTTGATGTTTTTGATCTCTGGATGATTTTTATTATCGCGGGAAGGGATGTGCTGCTTACGTTTATGCGCTTCCTGGCAATAAGGAGAGGACGCCCGTTAAGAACCAGCAGGTTTGGTAAAATAAAAACCACGTTCCAGATGGTATCAATTGTTATTATTATAATGATCTATATTGTACAGAAGAGCGGCATTGTTGTGGAGAAAAGCAGTATTTCTTATATTACTCACGCCTCGGTCCCCTACTGGATCATGATTGCCGTGACTATAATTACGGCAATTTCAGGGCTCAGATATATATACTCTAACTGGGAGTTGTTTTTACCGGTAAAGAAAAATAAAAAATAAAAAATAAAAATTAAGCGCGGATTTCAGGCTATATCAGGGAATCAGCACTGTCTTTCCGGAACAGGAGCCAGGACGGCGACGCCCCGGGGCAATACAGGACGTATTATCACCGGGGTGGAGGAAAGACAGTGCTGATTCCCCGGCGTACCAACATAATCTAAAATTGCTCGCGCAGGAATTAGAAGTGATATTATGAAAATTAAAGAGTTTCTTTTTACGGCATTTTATTCGGGGTATTTCCCTGTCGCTCCCGGGACCGCGGGAACTGTTGTGGGTATGGCCATATATGTGTTTGAATACCTGGTATTCGGCAGTATCAGTTGGGCAGTTAATGCCGGGGTGGTCCTGGTGATGCTCTATCCCGCGATTAAACTTGGAGACTCGGCAGAGAAGTTTTACGGCAAAAAAGACCCTCAAGAGGTTGTACTGGACGAGGTTATGGGATACTGGATAAGTGTTATGTTTTTTCCTTTTAACTGGACTATCGCAATCCTTGCCTTTATCCTGTTCCGGATATTCGATATTCTTAAACCCTATCCTGCGGATAAGCTGCAAAATCTTAAAGGGGGACTGGGAATTATGATTGATGATTATATTGCAGGGATTTACTCTGCTCTAGTGTTGCTGGTAATTGTTTTGGTGTCGAATTATCTTGGAATGCCGATATATTAGAAAGGAGCAAGGTGCAAGGGGCAAGTCACAAGGTTTGGGAGATGAATGAGGTTGAAAAACTATGAATAGAATGGTGCGCGGTACGTTTTGGGGTGTGCTATTTATACTCTTAATTGTTGTTTCCGCTCAGCTTTTTGCCCGGGGAACAAAGAGCCGAAATCTTCACTTTTATCATAATGAGGGTGTTATCCTGGTGTATAAAAATGAAGCTGTCCGGTTCTCAGTGGACAATACAGATGCCGCCTTTCTTCTTAAATTTCTGGATGCCAATAGCATTTGTATTAAAATTTTTTCCGGGGGAAAAGAAACCATCGAAATTATTGAGATGGGGGAATCCAAAACCATTACCCTGGCGGGGTGTCCGCGTGAGGTTATTTTCTCTCTTAAGGGGCTTACTGAAAACCGGGCTAAAATAAAAGTTGCTCTTGGTGAAAAACCCGGGGATAAGATTACCAATGTAATAAATCTTCAGCTCCATAATAATCAGGGTTTTGTTCTCCCGTATAGAAATGAAGCTGTCCACTTTCCGGTGGACAATAAAGAGGTTTTCTTTCTTCTTGAATACCTGGATAGCGACAGCATTCGTGTGAAAATTTTTCCCGGAGAAAAAACGGAAACCGTAGAAACGATTGTGATGCATAAACCCAAAACCCTTACCCTGAAGGGGATTCCGCGTGAGGTGATTTTTTCTCTTAAGGGGCTTACGGAAAACCGGGCTAAAATTAAAGTTACTCTTGGTAAAAAAACCGGGGGAGGCGGAGACAGTACAACGATCAACCCGGGCCCCGTTAATTTGAAAATTGTTTTTGATGCGGAATTTATTGAGAAGTCCTTTATTGAATTATATCTCGACGGCAACCAGGTTAAACGGGGATTTATTCCCAGGGGCACAAAAGCGCGCTGGGAAGCAAGAGAATATATTCAGATCAAGGTTGGGAATGCCGGCGGGCTTAAAGCTACAATAAACGGTAAGGAATACCGTTTTGGCAAATCCGGAGAGGTGGCAAACAAGGTTATAACCTGGAAAAAGTATCCTAAATCTCCGAATCGCTACTATATTGTAGTAGAAGACTGGTAATTAAGTGTTATTATTATATATCAATGAATGAGGTTGGAAAAAACTATGAATAGAACGGTAAGCAGTACATTTTTGGGTATACTCTTTGTACTCTCAATCGTTATTTCCGCTCAGATTTTTGCTCAGGAAGCAGCAGGAGAAAATGAGTCGAAAACTGTTGAAAAGGCTCAGAACGCCGGTTCCGGAGAAACTAAAAATTATTGTATTGAATGTCATTCCGGGCTGAGAGAGCGCCTGAAAAGACCGGTTCATGCGTGGAGAAATAGTGTTCATGCCGCTGTGGGCAATAACTGTAATCTCTGTCATGGCGGCAGTTCGGAGATCAATGACAAAAGAAAGGCCAAAAGCGAAACCTTTAAATTTACGGGAAAGCCCGATAAACTGAAGGTGACCGATTTCTGCGGAAGGGACGGCTGCCATTTAATTCCGCTGAGACACTTTAAACAGGGCCCGCATTTCAAGTCGGTTCAGGAAACCAATCATCCCAATTGCACGGATTGTCATGGCGTACATAATATCCAGCGCTCGTCCAGGGATATCATAACAGAGAAAACCTGTACCGGGTGCCATCCGGCTGAATATTCAAAAGATATTATTAATACTATTAGTGTATTTGAAACCGCAATCGACGAAATCGACAATAATATCGCAAAACTGAATAAGAGCCATATTGATATGACTAATATTACCAAAGAGCTGAACACAACAAGACATGAATTCCACGAAATGGTACATGTTTTTTCCGGTAAAATTATGAAATCATCAAAAGATAAAGTTAAAGCCAGGCTTGAAGCCTTGAAGTTGAAATCACAATCAAAGGTTGCTATTGTGGACAGGCTGAAACTTCTTTATATTCTATTGCTTGTTTTTGGCCTGTCGATCATATTTATTATTGCTATCTATTCCATTGTAATGTATTCAAGAAGGAGATGAGGCGGTGCCCAACTATCTTTTTAATACTGAGAAATTGAAATACGTAAAAGGGAAAAAGCCCGATGTGGAGTGTATTTTGTGCGCGCTCAGGGATGGGCATCCTGATGTAGAGAACCTGGAGGTTTTCCGGACTGAAAATTTTATAATTTCAGTGAACCTGTACCCATTTAACCCCGGGCATCTTATGATATTTCCCCGGGAGCACCTCCTGAGCCCTGAGCAGTTTTCCCCTGAGCAGGCTCTTGAGATGCATACCCTTTTTTCCAGAACACTTACCATCTTAAAAAAAGAGTTTAATCCTTCGGGATTTAACGCGGGGTATAACATCGGGACCGGGAGCGGAGCCAGTATAGAGCATATTCATCAGCATATTGTACCCCGGTATGAGAATGAGGTTGGTTTTCTTGATGTACTGGGAGGAACCCGGATTGTTGTTACGGACCCGGTTGAAGTTATGGAGCGCTTGAGAAAACGTTTTGTTGAATAAAGCGTTGAATAGAGCTTTGATCAACAAATATTGTTTACGATGGTAAACAGTATTCCCCCCCCCATTATCCTAATTAATCAATATTATTTTAACATTTATTTGACAAAATAGCACCTAATTCTATATATGGGACAATTGTATAAAAATGTAATATTAATTGAATAAAAAATAAAATTTGGAGGAAAATCAAATGGCTTTAAATCCCATAGTTGATTCTAGAGATGTTCGTTTTATTGTGTTTGAGCTCCTTGAGACCGATAAGTTAGCAAAATATGAAAAGTTTCAAGACCTTGATAAGGATACGCTTGATGAGGTAATAAATCTTGCCGAGACCATTGCAGTTGAGCAAGTTTATCCGGTAAATGCAGAAACTGACAAGCAGCATGCTCAGTATAATCCCGATACGCAAGAGGTTATTATTCCCAAGGAGTTTACTCCGGGTCTGGATGCCTATTATGAAGCCGGATTCCTGGGACTTGCAATAGACCCTGAAGCCGGTGGAATGGGAATGCCTGATGTTATGTTCCAGGTAGCGACCGATTATTTTACCGCGGCCAGTGTATCTTTTTCAATGTACCCCGCCTTAAGTATTGGGGCATTTAACCTGGTTAAGAATTTTTATGATGGTGATGACAGAGAAGCGATCATGGACAAAGTATTAACCGGTGAGTGGGGCGGAACCATGTGTTTAACCGAGCCCGATGCCGGTTCCGATGTTGGCGCTCTTAAAAGTAAAGCGAGCCTGGTAGACGGAAAAACTTACAACGTAACAGGACAGAAGATATTTATCTCTGCCGGAGACAACGACTATTACAAGAATATGATCCATCCCGTACTTGCTCGTGTTGAAGGAGACCCTGCCGGAACAAAGGGAATCTCTATTTTTATGACTCCCAAGTATAAAGTTAATGCCGACGGTTCATGCGGAGACGCGAATGATGTTATTTGCTCCGGTATTGAACATAAAATGGGTATAACAGCCCAGGCAACCTGTACCTTGAACTTTGGTGATGAGAAGCAATGTGAAGGCGTTCTTATGGGAGAGCAGAGAAAGGGAATGAAGATCATGTTCCAGATGATGAACGAAGCCCGTCTCTATGTTGGTCTCCAGGGCATGTCCTGTGCCAGTGCCGCGTATATGCATGCCGTAACCTACGCGAAAAACAGGGTCCAGGGAGCTCACGTTACCCAGATGACCAATCCCGAAGCAAAGGGAGTTCCTATTATTCAGCATCCCGATGTTAAAAGAATGCTTCTTTCAATGAAGTCCCGGGTAGAAGCTATGAGAACCCTGTCATATTACCTCGGGTATCTCATTGATATTACTCATGTTGAAGATGGTGAAACAAAGAAGGAAGCCCAGGCGCTTGCCGATTTCCTTATTCCCATTAACAAAGCCGGTAATACCGATGGCGCCTGGGACGTTGCTTCCGATGCCATCCAGGTTTATGGCGGATACGGATTCTGCTCCGATTACCCTGTAGAGCAGTATGCCCGTGACGCGAAGATCCTTGCTATTTATGAAGGAACAAACGGTATTCAGTCTCTTGACCTTACCATGAGAAAACTTCTCATGAATGAAAATCAGTATAACTACAGTGTATTCAAAAAGAAAATTGCTGAGCTTTGTGAAAAAGCCAAGGGTGTTGTTGATGATACCTATATTGAAACCATGGAACGTGCTGTTGCTAAAATGGACGAAGTGGTTGAGTTTCTTAAAGGAAACATGGCTGGTGGAAAATTCCTCCATATTTTCGCGAACGCGACTCCGCTTCAGCAGGCATTCTCAATGCTTACCTACGCGTGGATGCACCTCTGGGGATTAGTTCAGGCTACTCCAAAAATGAAAGAGCTTGTAGGCGACAAAAAGGGAGCCGACAGGGAAGCATTTCTTAATGATAATATGGAAGCCGCGTATTATTCCGGTCGTGTTCTTTCCGGTCAATTCTACATTGGCGCAGAGCTTCAGAAGTACTTTGGCAAGTGTGATTATATCCTTAAAGGAGAATCCGCTGTTGTTAAAACTTCAGACGCTATTTTTACCGGAGCTCTTGAAGAGTAAATTTTGAGATAGAAAATCTCTTTTATATAAAAAGCGGTGCCATTTGGTGCCGCTTTTTTTTTATCCTTGAAGTAAATGCGTAATAATATAATATATACCTCAATGAAAATATATACCCTCCCCCCGCCGAAGGCGGGGGGGAGGGATATATTTTCATGTTTAAGACAGCAGTCTAAATTTTCAGGTTTATTAGCACTATCAGGGAATTAGTCCTGTCTTTCCGGAACAGGAGCCACGATGGCGACGCCCAGGCACAAAACAGGACGTTTTATTGCCTGGGTGGAGGAAAGACAGGACTAATTCCCGAGCGCACCAAAAAAATAAACTGCTGCCCATGTTAATAGCTTTAAAAATATCGCAGGTACATATATGACCGAAAATTGCATAACCCTTGAACGGCAGGAAAAAATCGCTGTTGTTACGCTTAACCGGCCTGATAAACGGAACGCCTTTGACCTGGATATGTGGTCCAGGCTTGAGCAGGTAACGGAAGAGCTGCGAAAGGATCTTCCCCGGGCAATTGTTATTACCGGGGCCGGTAATAAAGCGTTTAGCGCCGGTTTTGACGTTAATCCTGAAAATCCCCAGGTTGCCGCTTTAATTGAAGCGGTTAAGGAGAAAGACCGGGAACCGGTTGAAAAGCTGGTCCGGTACATTCGTACAACAACCGGTAATTTTACCTCGCTGCCGGTTCCGGTAATCGCGGCGGTAAACGGGATTTGTTATGGCGGCGGAGCGGAGTTTGCCGCGCAATGCGACTTGCGCGTGACGGACCCGGGAGCGGTTTTTTGTTTTTCCGAGGTTCGCCTGGGACTGATGCCCGATTGGGGCGGAGGAGTGGCGCTTACCCGTCTGCTTGGACAGGCTGCTGCGGCCGACCTGGTCCTTACTGCTCGTGAAGTTGGGGCAGAAGAAGCCCGGGGACTTGGGCTGGTAAACCGGGTAAGCGCACCCGGAATGGCGCTTGCGGAAGCGATTGAACTGGCACAATCAATCGCGAAGAACGGGCCCCAGGCGGTTCGATCGGCACTGGACGTTATTCGCCGTACCGCTGGTATGCCTCTTGAGGCAGCTATGGAACTTGAAACTGCGACGGCAGCTGATCTTATTACGGGGGGAGAATGCTTTCATGGGATAGGCGCCTTTCTCGCGAAAAAGGAACCGGATTTTCCCGATCCCTCATAATGGAGATTTTGTGAAGAAAATAAAATTAAATCCCATACCGGTATTTATCATACTGCTTTTTGTTATTTGTTTTCTTCCGGGTGAGTACCGGACGGAAGAGACCGGTAATTCCGGTCCCATTCAACGAATCGTATCCCTTACGCCGGCAGTTACCCGGCAGCTTGTTGACCTTGACGCGGAAGATCTGCTTGTTGGGGTTACAGTCTATCACCCGCCCTTAAGCCGGAAGGTCGATATCGTGGGAACCCTGGTGATACCGGATATCGAAAGGATCGTTCTTTTAAAGCCGGATATTGTTTTTGCCTCGGAAGAAGATAACGCGGTACAGTTCATTGATATGGTAAAGACCGCCGGGATACGGAGCCATACTTTCGGCAGGAATGATTCTTTTAAGGCCATTTGTGATAATTATACAAACCTTGCCGGAATGATCGGCAGGGAGGAGCTTGCTCGAAAAAAAATTGCCGCCTATAAAAAGAGTGTAAAAGAGAAGAGCGCGGAAGGAGGTGTCCCGGGAAAGAGGCCGGCTGTTGCGGTTTTTATTTCTCAAGATCCATTAATGGGCGTAAGCGATCTGTCATATATCGGGCAGGCAGTTGCTGACGCGGGAGGAAAAAATACTATGGCATTGCTTGAGCGGCCGTACCCGGTAATTTCATTTGAACACATGGTGCTGCTGAATCCCGATATTGTGATCTCTATTGTTCATAATAAGGCAATCAGCTCCGCTTATTTTAAAAGGGTTCTCAAGGATTTTTCTTATTTAACGGCAATGAAGCGGGATAGTTTTTATACTATCCCTTCGGATTCAATATGTTATTATACTCCTGATGATTATGTAAAGGCCGTGGAATTGATCTCCGATATAATAGAACAGGAAAAACAAAAGGCGCACGGAAGAGAGTAAGACGGTATATATGAAAAAAAGAACAAAATATATTTTGCTTATAATCCCGGTGGTTTTAATCGCCACTCTTTCCCTCTCCCTGGGAACCACGTTTATTTCACCCCTGGAAATTATATCCATGTTATTCGATGATACGCGGCTCAGGGAATACCAGATTATAATGAGTCTCCGGTTCCCGCGTCTTATTATGGCACTTATTATTGGATCGTCTCTCGCCGTAAGCGGGGTTTTTTTCCAGGCAATTTTGAAAAATCCTCTTTCCGATCCTTTTATCCTGGGAGTTTCGAGCGGGGCGGCTTTTGGCGCCTGCCTGGCAATAGTTTTTTCCATGAGCAGTCTTGTTATTACCCTTGCCGCTTTTGCCGGAAGTATGTCTATTTCCGCGTTTGTCTATTTTATTTCAAAGCGCAGGCATTTTGGAACGACCTCCCTTGTTTTATCCGGGGTTTCTCTTAATTTTATATTCTCATCATCAATATTGCTGGTATTCTCCCTGGTAAGGGCTGAGCAGGTACATAAGGTTTTTTTCTGGATGATGGGAGACCTGTCAATTGCCCGGTATTCCATGCTTACGGGCGCTGTTCCTTTTTGTCTTGTGCTTATTCTTTTTTCGTATAAGTATCATAAACATCTCGATATAATCGCTTTTGGCAATGAGTTTGCCTATACCCTGGGAATTACGGAGAAGGATATCCGGAATCTTTTCTGGATAGCTTCCATTCTCGCGGCGGTTTCCGTCTCCCTTGCGGGTATTATCGGTTTTGTGGGGCTTATTATTCCTCATATTGTGAGGTCGATTTTTGGTCCTGTTCATAAGAATCTTATTTTTTTATCGGCCCTGGTTGGCGGGCTTTTTTTGGCAGCCTGTGATACCCTGGGAAGGACAATCGCTCCTCCCTATGAGATCCCCATTGGGGTAATAACCGGTTTCTTTGGCGGTATCTTTTTTCTTATTATGATTATGCGAAAAGGGGACAGGTTATGAGTCTTTTCCGGATCGAATCATTATTTTCCGGTTATGCGGAACACCCGGTTTTAAAGGGCATATCCCTTTCTATAAATAAGAAAGATTTTGTGGGGATCATTGGCCCTAATGGAACGGGAAAGAGTACCCTGGTGAAATCGTTTACCGGGATATTGAAACCCTTTTCCGGAGAGATCAATTTCCTGGGAAAACCGCTCGTTGGTTATGAGAAGCTGGAGCTTGCCCGGAATATGGCAGTTGTTCCCCAGTTTATTGAAAATCTTATTCCCTTCAGGGTAAAGGATTTTGTTGAAACCGGGCGTTTCCCGTTCCGGAATTTTTGGCAAAAGACCGATGAAAAAGAAGAGGGGATTGTGCGTGAGGCCCTGGAAGCAACAGGCACGCTTCACCTGGCAGAGCGGCTGCTTACGGAACTTTCCGGAGGTGAGCTGCAGCTGGTAAGTATTGCCAGAGCCCTTGCCCAGAGCAAGGAGGTTATTATTCTTGATGAACCAATATCGAGCCTGGATTTTCGCCATGCCGTACGCATCATGGATACGCTGCATACGCTTAACCGTGCAGGAGCAACGATTATAACGGTGCTTCATAATATTAATATCGCTTCGGATTATTGCTCGCGGATTATTGGAATTGGGAACGGAAAAATATTCGTTGATGGGTCTCCGGAAGAGTGTATTACTACCCAGGGGATAAGTGAACTCTTTGACATAAACTGCTCCGTAAAAAAGAACCCCGTAACGGGAAAACCCTATGTGTATACTTCTCCGGGTTATGCTGAGTAATCACCAGGGATTATTTTACAATTGAAGAAGCAACATTCGGCGCTTCAGGGTTAACATCAAGCTTTCTTTTGCTCGGCAGGATAACAAGATCCATATCTTCCATTGGAATAGCGCCAAGCAATGTCTGATCCCCCAGAACCAGGGCACCGGCGAATCCAATTCTGTTTTTAAAGTGAATTTCAATTGGTCCTACATAAGGTACAAGTTTCCTTCCTCCATCGGCCAGGATAACTTCTTTTTTGTCGATTTCTTCCAGTTTGAGCTGTATTTTGACATGCTCGGGAATGCAAAGATGAACTGCACCCGAATCGACAAGCGCTTCAATCTCCATAGGTTCTATTTCTTTTTCCCGGGGATTGGCAAGAATGATTTTTGCGTTTATTAATCCCATGTTGTTCCTCCTTCCCGAATTGTCCTTCTCGGTAAATTGTGACCCTTTTTTGAATAAATGTCAATCAAAAATGTCCCGTTTCATGAGTATTTTTGATTGACATAAGTCTTTCATTGTTTTTTTTTATGTAAGTTGCGACAATAAAACTGCGTAAATGAAAATTTAATGAATGATTCAATAAATAAAGACAGTATTTTCTCACGGAAACTGCTCTGGGGCAGTGCCACTTCCGCCTTCCAGGTTGAGGGTAATTGTGAGTATCATGATTTTTATGATTGGGCAGTTAAAGGCAGGGTTAAAGACGGTACCAATCCCAGGGACGCGGTCTTTTTTTTGAAGAATTATAAAGAAGATATTTCTCTCATGAAAAAGATGAATCATACTACTGCCCGCATTGGTCTTGAATGGGCCAGGATTGAAACGGAGCCGGGCTATTATGATGAGGACGCGATAGCGGTATACCGCGATATTCTTACGGAGATGAATAAAAAGGGGATTGCTCCCCTGGTTACGATTCATCATTTTTCCAATCCCCTGTGGCTGGTTGAGCAGGGCGGATGGACGAATAAAAAAGTTGTAGATGCTTTTACCCGTTTTGCCGCAAAGGTTGCCCGGTCCCTGGGAGACCTGGTGCATGGCTGGATTACCATAAACGAGCCGTCGGTATATGCTTTTATGGCCTATTTCCTGGGAGAATTCCCTCCGGGTAAAAAAGGTCTTTTGAACCCCTTCAGGGTTATGAAGCATATGGCAGCAGCGCATATCAAAACGTATTTTACTATTCATGAAATTTATGAAACAAAAAACTGGGGAAATCCAAAGGTGGGGATCGCGAAGCATATTATTCCGGTTGATCCGTTCCGGGAAAAAAATATTTTGGACCGGGTCTCGGCGCGGCTGTTTGATAGATATTTTAACGATTATTTTTTGAAAAAGATTTGCCGCAGGCGCATAACTCTCGATATTTTTGGTATTAATTATTATACGGGTTCTCTTGTGGCCTTTCCCCTGAAACGGGTTAACCGGTCTGAACTGCCCAAAAATAAACTGGGCTGGGATATTTATCCTGCCGGTTTTTACCGGGTTGTGATGAAATACTATAACCGCTACCGGCTTCCCGTATATATTACGGAGAACGGCACCTGTGATGATAATGATGAACTGAGACCGGGCTTTATCCTGGATCATATTCACCAGCTCTTCCGGGCTGAGCAGGACGGCGCTGAGATAGCCGCCTATTATTACTGGTCTACTCTTGATAATTTTGAACTGGTCGATGGAGTAATGTCCCGTTTTGGGCTTATTCATGTTGATCATGACTCCCCTGAGCGGGAGCGGACTATTAAAAAAAGCGGTAAACTTTTTGCTGAAATTGCCAAAGCCAATGGAATAACCCTTAGTATGATTAAGAAATTTCTTTCCTCTTAAGAAACTAAGGTCAGTTGCCGGTTGGCAGTTGACAGTTGACAGAGTTCCGGGAACCAGTTTCTTCCGTATTTTTTCCCGGCCCTGCCGGGTCCGCACTCTCAAGAAACTAAATTGTGCAAGTGAGCGGGCCTGGAAGCATCCCTCTTCTAAATGCTGCGGAACTCGCTCCGCTCAAACAGTCCTCACATTTAGAAGAGGGATACTTCCAG
>JAAENB010000840.1 GCA_024224995.1 bacterium
GATACGAAGCTCGATGGGACCGAGCAGACGGATCGAGGGCATGGCCGCATGCTAGGGCAGGAGTGGTGGTCGCGCGGCCGACGGTGGTGCTGGGGCCCGACTCAGCTGGCCGGGTCGAAAGCGAGGGGGAGGCGGGCCGGGCCCCAGATGGCGACCCCGTCGGGCTTCCACTCGATCTCGCCGTCGAGTCGCAGGTTCGGCATCCGCTGGGCGAGGACCGTGAGGGCCTCCTGGAGCTCGGCGCGGGCCAGGTTGGCACCCAGGCAGTAGTGGAGCCCGAAGCCGAGGGTGAGGTGGCCGTCGCCACCCCGGTCGGTGGTGATGTCGAACTCGACGAGTCGACGGGCGGCCTGGTGCCACCGTTGGTCCTTCAGCACCGCGATGCAGTCCTCGTGGCGGGTGAGCAGATGACCGAAGGGATGACGCACCAACCAGTTCTGGCTGGCCAACTCGGACATGAGTTGCCGACCATTGGGTCCGGCCCGTTGCCCTAGATCGATCTCGGGTAGATCAAGACCCTGCAGCGCAACCGCCATGGTGTCCCTGTCCTTCGGCCGACTCGAAACGTAGGGAGGCCAGGGTAGTCGGCGCCAACCGAGCGGCTCTTTCCGGGTCGGGCCCGTACGTGGGGCGAGCGC
>JAAENB010000841.1 GCA_024224995.1 bacterium
GAATTTATTCCCCGCAAACAGCGGCGTCCGCTGCGGCTCGCCACCAGCAAAGGCTCCTTGCAGAATCTTGCATCGGCAGGAAACCGAGCCCATTAAAAGTCCCGGGCGGGGAGGAATCGTGGCAGAGAGGTATCAACGGGAGGAGAGGTCGGTTGGGAAAGAATCCTGGGGAAGTGCGGGTTCCTACGGGGAATAGGGCGGATAAGCTTGCGAAGTCTATTAACGCCGAGGCGTTTACTACGGGGCATGATATTGTTTTCGCGGCGCGGAATTTTGATCCCGGTTCGCAGAAGGGGAAGAAGTTGTTGGGGCATGAGTTGACTCATGTTTTGCAGCAGAAGAAGGGTGGGGTGCAGAGGAAGAGTCGGGTGCCTGAGGTGCAGAGAAAAGAAAATGATGAAAGAGTAGATCCAAAAACAGTCAAGGTATTAAAAAATATAGAATCTGATCTAAACGATAAAATAGATGAAATTGGAGATATTAATAAAAAAATACAAACAAAGGTTAATAAATTAATCGATATTACTAAAAAAGAATACAATGAAACATATCAAGAAAAAGGTGTTAAAAATTATATTTTTGATTTTCTTGATATGCTCGAAGTTGAAAAAAATATTTATCCATATGCTGACATGCTTTTTAATTCAATTGGATTGCCTACATTTGATGGTCTAATTATCAGTTTTAGCGGTTCTGGACATTATTTTATTGGAGCTGGCATAGGTCTTGAATTTGTTCATGTCAGGGGAATTGGATGGCAATTATTTGGTCAAGCTGGCATAGGTTTAGGTTATGGAGCTGGAGGTGCAGCAGAAATTGGAGTAATTTGGGGGCTTGATAGTAATCCAGAAAACTATTCAGGTAGTTTTGTGGAATTACAGGGTTCATTCGGAAAAATTGGTTTATCATTATTTGGTTGGGTTAGTTCTGAAACTGGATCAGATGATATTAAGGTCGTGTGGGGATTTAAAGGTGGACTCTCAGCAGGTACTTCAGGAGGTGCTGCAATGTATGAAAGATATTTATGGTTATATGATCATTCTACAGGAGAAACGAAGCCATTACCAGATAATGCTGAAGAATATGAGAAAGCAAAAAGATTTTTTAGAAATCCAGATGAATATCTACGTGGATCATTTGGACTTTAATTCTTTATAATATTTTCCTCCATTCTTTTTAAGAAAATTAACTATTGATTCGTCAAGACCCAAACCCTTTGACCAATTATCATTAAGTGGTGTTCCATCAAATTTATTAACTGCATTAATATTAGCCCCATTTTCAACCAAATATACGACCATTTCATATTTATGTTTTGCTGATGCCCAATGCAAAGCAGTTCGACCACCACTATCTTTTTGGTCAATATGAGCTTTATTATCGATCAATATTTTTACACAAGTCAAGCATCCCTTTTGTGTTGCCAAATGAAGTGGTGTTCTTTTAAATTTATTTTCAGCATTCACTTTAGCTCCTTTCTTAATAAGCAAAGCTAAAATATCTGAATAACATCTAGAAGCAGCCCAGTGAAGAGGTGTCCATCCCTTACCATCTTTGATGTCAATGTCAGTACCATTACTTATAAATGTTTTTACTGCTTCTATATCATTTTGCATAACGGCCTTATGTATTGGTTGCAGTTGTCTTCCAAATTGTTTGCAATTAATTGTCATGAATGCAAATAAAAAAATTAATAGTATGGATGAAATTATATAAATCGATGTTTTCATTTTATTATCCTATCTCATTTATAATATATCAGGGTCATTCCGGAATGTTGGGAAAAATGTTTAAAAAATAAAAATGTACTAGAAAATCCTATCTCATAATCCGAAGATGCTTTCGCAAAAAAATATCAAAATGGATTAGAGATGGGATTAGAAATACTGACTGAATTATTAGGAATACATGGTTGTATTGTAAAGAATTTTTTGATCTAGGATAAAAAAATAATTTTAACTGTAGAAAAAGAGGGATTTCCGATTTGTCCGGGATGAGGGCAGCAGCACCTCGGAGCTCGTAGGGGTGATTTATTCCATCCGTCACGCCGCCTCCCTGAAGGCCCCTAATTTGAAAACCCCCTCCCCAACAAATAGTTGACAGAAAACAACTCCCGGGCAATAATAAGGGCATGAACCAACAAAGAGTCATAACCCTGCCGGAATCCCCCACAAAGCCGGAGAATTTATTCTCCGAAGATAGCGGCGTCCGCCGCAGCTCGTCATCAGCAAAGGCTCCTTGCGGAATCTTGCATCGGCAGGAAACCGAGCCCATTAAAAGTCCCGGGCGGGGAGGAATCGTGGCAGAGAGGAATCAACGGGAGGAGAGCCCGGTTGGATAAGACTCCCGGGGATGTGCGGGTTCGTGCGGGGAATAGGGCGGATCATCTTGCGAAGTCTATTAACGCCGAGGCGTTTACTACGGGGCATGATATTGTTTTCGCGGCGCGGAATTTTGATCCGGCTACGCAGAAGGGGAAGAAGTTGTTGGGGCATGAGTTGACTCATGTTTTGCAGCAGA
>JAAENB010000842.1 GCA_024224995.1 bacterium
AGCAGCATGAAATGAGGAAGTTATTGTTTTTTCATTTCTTAATACCAACAGACAATCAATCCGGCATTTCTACATTGCAAAAGGTTCAACAGCAGAAGTGATAACACAATTGATAATTGCCCAAGCCATTGGATACTTGAACAAGGAAGATGCCAACAATCTGATAAATGAATACGAACATATTTTTCATAATGCTTGCTAAACTCATAATAGCTCGATCTAAAAACCCTAATACCATTTAACCACAACACCAAATCACCAAATTACCATAGTATAACCAGCAATTCAGCACGAAAAAATAAAACATTGACGGAGAGTAAGATATAAATAGCTGCAAGAATTAACTTTACAGCTATTTATAACTTTTAAAAATTCATTATGGTTAAAATTAAGAAAAATTCAGGTTCAAATCCAGGAATTGGGAAACAAGATCTGGAAAGAAGGACCTTTTTAACGCATTTAAAAAAACTCTAAAAGGACATTTCTCTGATTTGGGTGAAAGAATTAAAGCGCTGCCAGATTTTCGCAGTTATCCCAGCTACACCATGGATTGTATTGTATTTGCGGGGGTATCCTTGTTTTTATTCAAACGCGGTTCTCGGAACAGCATGAACCTGGATAGAGAAAGTGAGCAATTTTTAGAAAATCACAAGGGATTGTTTGGAGCAGCCTTGCCACACATGGATACGGTAAGCAGAGTCCTCAAAGAGCTATCAGAAGAACACCTGGAATCTATACGCAAGTATATGCTAAAAGAATTATTGCAAAAACGGGTGTTGCATAAGTATCGCTATTTAGACAGGTATTTTATCATAGCCATAGACGGGACGGGGGTGTACAGTTATACCGAGGAGCCTTATCCTGGTTGTCCATATAAAGAGCGCAATGGCAAGAAATACTATCAACAGCCTGTACTGGAAGCGAAGTTGGTATGTTCCAACGGATTTTCATTGAGCATAGGCAGCGAGTGGATAGTAAACGAAGACGGAGCGACCAAACAGGACTGTGAGACCAAAGCCTTCCATCGTCTTGCCGAACAGTTGAAGAAGGATTATTCGCGTCTGCCGATATGTTTGGTATTAGATGGTTTGTATGCCAATGGCCCGATAATGGAAAAGGTGTTGGAAAAAAGATGGCAGTTCATCATTGTCTGGAAAGAAGGCAATTTGAAAAGTGTATGGGAGCAATTAGGCGACCAACGTTTGGAAGGCAGCATAAACAAGACCCAAAGCTATCATGCGATAAACCCTCAAAAGGGAGTAAATGCACTGTATGAGTACACTTCGGAGGCATTGGTGTATCAGCAAAAAGAAGTCTATATGGCCCAACTGACCGAAGAACATATAAGCATTGAGCGTGTGAGCAAAACTAAAAAGATAGATAAAACGACTCGTTTTGTGTTTTTGACCAGCATTAAAATAACATCCAAAAACATAAGGCCCACAGTGAAGTGTGGAAGAATGCGGTGGAAAATTGAAAACGAAGGGTTCAACGCTCAAAAAAACGGAGGTATGGCCTTATCCCATAAGTATGTCAGAAATAACCTGAGGGGAATGAAAAATTATTACCTCTGTATGCAAATAGCCCATATCATTGAACAATTGAGCCTGTTGGCTAAAGCTGTTGTGAATATTTGGAAAAAAGGCAAAATGACCATAAAGAAACTGTGGGAAAATCTTATGAGTTTATTAAAGGAACATTTTTTGGATTGGAGACTAATAGCTGTCAAATATTCCAACATCCGTTACTGAGGCTTTCCTGCCCCACAAAACCAAGGGTAATATCGCCACAGTGTCTTTAATAGACTTGACTGCAGGAAGCAGAAAATAATCCTCACACAGAAAACTAAAAATATTGGAAAATGAAGTGTGCTCTTTTTTAGGGTAGAGCTAAGTTATTGTCTATTCTCAAATCCTGTTTTTGCCTCTATTTTTATTGTAGCATATGCTGAATCGCTGAGAGAATATTGTAGCTTTGAATAAGCTCATCCAAAAACGTAAATTACCCCCTAAAATCGGATTGATTGAAAATCAATACGCAATTAGGGAATATTCAGAATGTTATACTTCTAAAAATATCAAAGTAGAAGATAAAGTGGATTTACAGCATATTTTTCTGGAATTCGATGAATAGGTCTCATTAATATATCTAATTCCACAATTCGAAGGCGGCTTACTTAAAAATCTCGATTAAATTTCTTTATAATCACATTAAGATTCCATTTTTAGCTGCTATTGGAGGAGACATCGGTCTCTCATTGGGTATCCAACATGTACAGTTGATACTGCTCAATGATCTTCACGAGCTTACTTGCCAGTTTACGATCATCAGAAAACCCATTTTTGGCAAGTGCTTTTGCCCAGGCTTTGTAGTCATCAGCAGGCAATTGCCGGAGAGATGAATA
>JAAENB010000843.1 GCA_024224995.1 bacterium
CACTAATACATTTACGTATCTTACACATACATACATACATACAGATTATTTCTTCACATACACGTAGTTATACACACGCTAAGCGTATCAGATATATATATTCTATCAGCTGATCATCGTGGCAGCAATTGAGGATTCAGTACGAGAGGAACAATTCTTACACGATATGTGTTTATTGGGTGCTGTGACAGTGGAAATAACCCAGATTCTAACGCGTGCCGGAACACTTCGACGCAAGTATATCTGAACCCCTCTTAAGATAGAAACCGGTCTTGTCATATGATGAAGTGTACACTTACACTACGATATCAATACGCAATAACTACACACACACATCTCTCACCACATACGCATAGATTGATGATACCACCAAGTGTGCTACATACGTACGCGCGATATATATCACGTATCTCTCTTACAACTACTATATGCCTTCGCGGTATTTCGTATAACCACATAGATACAGTGATATATTTACATACATACATACGCGCATATCAGAAAATATTACGCCACTTACAGTTTACCACACACACACACGCACAGAATTGTTATCGACTACAAATAGCCTTGAGCACACAACTCGTTCATGCTTTATGCAGATGCTAATGCGTGGTTTTTCACGTGTCAAGTGTCTCTTATGCTTTCGGAAGTTGTATTTGCTATAC
>JAAENB010000844.1 GCA_024224995.1 bacterium
GGGTTTAGTCCGGAGGTCTTCCGCAGGACCGGAGCGAAGCCCCGATTCTTTTATCGGGGGAGAAGCCCGGCCCGAAGGGTGCGCCCAAATTTAGTTTCTTGAAGAGCAGCTTGAGTTATCCTGCCGCATACCAATAAAAAACAATTGATTATTCCAACCACCTGTGATAAAATCCATACTACCGGGTATTTTGTCCGGATTAGAGTAATTTGAAGGAGAATTGAGACATTCTATGAAAATAATCCTGAAACGCAGGCTAATAATACGGCTTTTGGCAATCCTTATTACCGTAGTCAGTCTCATTAGCGCGCTTTCGGTACTCTATTTCAATTACAGTATCTCGGGCAGGCTAAAAGAATTCCTCCATAGAACAGTAGCAAACACCGGGCAATTCGCAGAAATCAGTTACGCAACTCCCCTGTGGAATTTCGACCAGGAATCAATTGAGGGCTTAAACAAAGCTGTCTTGCAAAACGATATGTTTATCGCGGTAAATGCCTTTTCCGACACCATTTTCGTAACGGGTTTAAAAAAGAATATCACAAAAGGGACTACCACGCTTGAAACAATAAAGACCCCCTATATCAGACCAAAAAATTCTCCGCTGAAAATGTTCAAAAAAAACATATTGTATACCAACCCGGAGCTGGACCGTGAAAAAAAAGAGATCGGGTACCTGGAAATTTATTATACCGAAGAATTCATCCTCCGGGCAATTAGAGAGAGCAACAACAATATTATCGTTTCATTTATTATTATAGCGCTTACTATTATATTTATTATCTTTATTGGTTTTAACCAGATGGCCATAAAACCAATTATTAATCTCGCGGAAATTTCACAAACAATCGCCCGCAGCAATAATTTTTCCATACGGGTAGAAAAAACAACGGAAGACGAAATCGGTTTTTTATATGACGGATTCAACACCATGCTGGAGCAGATAGAAAAACGGGAAGAAGAACGGGATACGGCAAACAGGGAACTTGAAAAAGCGCGGAATCTACTGGACAACGTGATCAACTCCATGCCCTCAATGCTCATCTCTACCAACAATACGGGAATTGTAACCCAATGGAATGAAGCTGCCGCCCGGAACAGCGGGGTTTTGGCAGCCCACGCCATTGGGAAAAAACTCTGGGATATAACTCCCCGGTTTCAAAAATACCAGGACCAGTATGACGCGGTTATAAAAGAACTCCGCACTATTGAATTTAACCGGGAGGAATTTCTCAATTCGGAAAGCTGCGACATCGAAGATACCAGGCTCTATAATGTTACCCTGTTTCCCTTAATTGCCAACGGCTCTCAAGGGGTTGTTATTCGAATGGATGACATCACCGAATTGGAAGAAAAAGAAGAACAATTACGGCAAACCCAAAAGATGGAAACCGTGGGAACCCTGGCAGGGGGACTGGCTCATGATTTCAACAATATGCTCGGCGGAATCGCGGGTTCACTATCACTCCTGCGGTTTAAAGCCGGGAAAAACAAAGAACTCCCCCTTGAAGTACTCAATAAATACCTGGATATAATCGAAGAATCAACAGACCGGGCGGCAGACCTGGTTCAGCAGCTGCTCACCCTGTCACGGAAACAGGAGATAAACTTTGCCCCTGTGGACTTGAATCTCACGGTAAAACACGTAAACAAAATTTGTAAAAATACCTTTGACAAATCCATTATAATAACACCCAATTTTTACCCGGAGACGGTAATAGTAAACGGCGATCCCACCCAATTAGAGCAGGTTATTCTCAATCTATGCATCAATGCCGGTCATGCCATGACTATTATGAAAAAAGAAGGCCAGCAGCATGGAGGAACTCTCACTATAAATTTTGAAGAAGTCACCAGCGATGCCTATTTTACCCAGGCACACCCCGAAGCGGAAGAAGGAAACTATTGGCGGATCTCCATTAGTGATACGGGCATTGGAATGGACAAAAAGACCGCGGCAAAAATATACGAACCCTTTTTTACCACAAAAGGAAAAGGACTGGGAACCGGGCTTGGACTCTCTGTGGTATATAATATTATCAAACAACATAAGGGCTTTATAGATCTCTATTCGGAAATTGGTCAGGGGACAACGTTTAATATTTATTTTCCGGCCCTGGACCGGGAAACAATGGAAACAGTCTCAGTAGAAGAAAAAGACATCCCCCGTGGAAGCGGCCTGGTACTGGTTGTGGATGATGAACAGGTAATGCGCGAAATCGCGAAGTCCATCTTTGAAGAATGCGGGTATGAAATGACAGGCGCCTGTGACGGAGTTGAAGCCGTGAACATATTCAAAGAACAGCATCAACAAATCACCTGCGTGCTGCTGGACATGGCAATGCCCAATAAATCGGGAAAAGAGACTTTTATTGAGATGAAAGAAATAGACGATACGGTAAAAGTTCTGCTTACCTCAGGACTGCGGCATGATGAACGGGTAGAAGAAATAATGAAGCTCGGGGTAAAAGGATTTCTCCAAAAACCCTTTACCCTGGAAAAACTGGCCCGGGCAATAGATGAAATCCTTAATGGGGGGAATAGATGAAAACCAGTTCAGTAATAACGATTCTAACTATTGATGACGAAGATATAATCCGTCAAATATTTACCGAAATACTGGAAGAATGCGATTACCGGGTCATTGGGGCGGAAAACGGGGAAAAAGGAATAGCTCTTTTTAGAGAGCAGAAACCCGACCTCATGCTGGTGGACATAGAAATGCCGGTTTGCGACGGCCTGGAAGTACTCTCCGTAGTAGTAAAAGAATCTCCCGAAACGCCAATAATAATGGTCTCGGGAACCGGGGATGTTCATAAGGTTGTAAAAGCGCTTAGCCTGGGAGCATGGGATTTTATTACCAAACCCGTAAAAAAGATGGAGATTTTACTCCATTCCGTAGAAAAAAACCTGGAACGGGCAAGCCTCATCAAAGAAAGCCGCAAATACCAGGAACGCCTGGAAGTGGAAGTCGCGGAAAAAACCTCGTATTTACGGGAATCCCTGCAAGAGCTTTCGAACAAAAACAAGGAACTGGAAACAATACTCTATTCCGGAACCCATGATCTGCGTTCGCCCTTGATCAATATTCAAGGATATGGTTCCCTGCTCAGCAATACCTGCCAAAACATTCTTGAAACAATAACAGTAGCGGAGATTCCCCCAACAGTCAAAGAGACCCTTACGAACCTGATCCAGGATGACATAGACAAAGCGCTGGAATTTATTAAAGCGGATATTACAAAAATCGGCAATCTCATAACCGGTCTTTTAACATTCGGCCGAATCAGCAATGAAAAAATACAACAGGAACCGCTTAACATGAACAACCTGGTAAAGGATGTTCTGAAGCCATTAAAAGCCGGGATTAAGGAATTGGGTTTAGACCTGACTATTGAAACACTCCCCCAATGCATGAGCGATGAAACACAGGTTTATCATATCCTGGAATCATTTATAAAGAATGCAGTTATGTTCCGGGACGATGAGAAAAAAGGAAAAATCCGAATATGGGGAGAGGAAAAAGACGGGAAAGTCACCTACTATATAGAAGATAACGGCATAGGAATTGAAGAACAATACTTCGAAAAAATATTCAATATGTTTTACCAATTAGATCCACTGGTCTATCCACAGGGAGACGGCCTTGGACTCGCTCTTGCCCAAAAAAGAGCGGGTACAATTAAAGGAACAATTTCCGTAAAATCAGTATACAAAGAAGGGAGCACATTCACCCTCACGCTTCCCGCTTCTTAAGAAAAGTTCGATGCTTCGGCCCCGCTCAGCACAGGGGTTCGAGGTTCGAGGTTCGCGGTTTTCTGCCTGGGGCCATGTTCTGCCCATAGGGCTATTTTATCCCGTTCTCTTATTCGGTTAATAATGCCAGGCCATTTTCGTAAAAGATCTTTCGGTAGAACTCATCTGAAAGATCAAGATTTAGCAAGGTATTAATCTCGTCTTTGCGGGGAAAAATAAGATTGGGAAAATCGGACCCGTACAGGATGCGGTCTTTATACCGTTCCAGGTACTCCGCGGGCAGGTTAAATCCCCCGTCACCTTTCGAGAAAAAACTGTAAGTAGTATCCAGGTAGAGGTTGGGATATTCATCCAGAAGATCAATAAAGCCCTGGTACTCATACCCGCCCATATGAGCCACATTAGCCCGGAGATTGGGATACCGCTTCATGAGCCGGACAAAGTACTTTAATCCAACATACTCATTCCCAACAGGCGCGGTACCCACATGAAATAAAATACGCTTCTTTTTCTCAATCACCATTTCATACAGGGGAAAAAGCCGCTCATCATGTGGATAAAAATTCTGAACCAGCAATTGCAGTTTAAAACCGAGAAAACGGGGGGTATTCAGCACTTTCTCAGCCATAGCAAGAGCGGAATCATCACCGGGATGATAGGCGGCAAAACAGTAAAGATTCTCATACTGCTCCAGAAGAGCGGCATTCCATTGATTAAGCCCCTCAGCAACTCCGGGTTTATGAGCATAATTGGAATAAACGATCCGCTCCACGCCCCGCTCCCGCAAATACTCAATACAGCCGGGAGTATACAGTTTATGGATCACATCCCAGTTATAGTCCTTAACAAAGGCTTTCCATATAGCGTCGAATAACCCGTTCGGAAAAAGATGAACATGAAAATCGATAATTTTTTCGGGTAATTGTGCCATATGAAATCTCTCTCAAGAAACTAAATTGTGCATGTAAGCAGGCCTGGAAGTATCCCCTCTTCTAAATGTGAGGACTGTTTGAGCAACGCGAGTTCCGCAGCATTTAGAAGAGGGGATACTTCCAGGCCGGATGCTGCTCGCTATGCTATCAGGTATTTTTAAAGAACTGGTTTTCAGTTGTCAACTGAAAACTGTCAACGGGTCCCTCATCATCAGGGGGGGGCGTGTCTTAATATACCGAAAACGCAATTCGGAATGTAAATTATGCCTGCCTGGAGTGATGCCTCCGCAGGTTGTGAGGCTGTTTGAGCAAAGCGAGTTCCGAACATCCTGCGGAGGTATTACTCCAGGCAGGCATAATTTACATTCCGGGCTGATATACCTTATATAAAGCACATAATTTATATTTCAGCATATTTCTCCTTGACTTCCCTAAACAGCATAAACAATTATATCCGAAGATCAAACAAAGTAAGGGGACATAATGAAGGTAGTACTGGCAGGATATAATATTGACGCCCAAATCGTTGAAGAGCTCAAGAAAAAAGCAGACTGGAACGAAGACAATGTCTCCCCGGAAACATTAAGTGCCTCCTATGCCCGCATATCCAGGGACCCAAGGGATATAACGGAACTCCGGAAAGAAGCCTGTGTAGAAGTGGACAAAGCCCGGAAATCGAACGAAATGATAATTTTTGGCCTGGGCCATTCCTCTGTGGCGGAGCACGCGGTTTTTAATTTTGATATAATTAATATTTCACGGCTGGCAGTGGAAGAGGTACAGCGGTTTCGCCTGGCCTCTTTTACGGAAAAATCCCAGCGCTATATAACCCTGGACGGAGATTATTATATCCCCGAAGAACTAAAGGGGTCACCGCTTGAAGATGAATTCGCCTCAGTTATTGCCATACAAAATAAAGGGTATACCGCGCTCTATACAGCGCTCAAAGAACACCTGTTCAAAAAACACAGTGAAATGGTATCTACAAAAATGGGAGAACGGACCGTAGACGGATGGGCCAAAGAAGATGCCCGCTATGTGGTCTCTCTTGCGACCCTGTCTCAATTCGGCATGACCGTTAACGCCAGAACCCTGGAACTGATGCTCAGAAGATTCAATGGAAGCAGCCTGGATGAAATAAAAACCCTGGGCAGCAGAATCTACGAAATCGTGGGAAGCAGCTGCCCTTCCATAATCAAATATACCAATGCCACGCCCTATGATACGGAAACCCCAAAAATGCTGCAAACAAGGCTCATGGAACTGGAAAACAAGTATACAGTTAACCAAACCGCGAACAGGGGCCCGGAAATTTCAATGGAATATTACACCCCGGACCCCGACACTATTGTAACAGCGACGGTCCTTTTTCACAACAGCAGCTATTCATTCGGCAGCAGCCTGGACATGGCAAAACAGCTCACCAGCGAAGAAAAAGAAGCCATAATTAAAACAACTCTTGAAAAACGGGAATCCTATGACAGTGTAAGCCGTTATTTTGAAATGATCGATTTCACGTTCGATGTAACAGTAAGCGCCTCCAATTACGCGCAACTGAAACGGCACCGGATATCCACCCAGATAGTTCAGGATTACAACCCGGCCCTGGGCTATACAGTCCCCCCAAACATAGTAGAAATCGGGAAAAAAGAAGAATTCGACCGGATTATGGAAGCAACAGGTGAATTGTATAGCCGTTTACAGGAACAGGATCAGGGCATGCAAAACTATATCCTCACCAACGCTCACCGGAGAAGAGTATTATTCAAATTGAACGGCAGGGAACTGTACCACTTTACAGGTCTCAGGGATGATGAGCATGCTCAATGGGATATACAGGATTCCGCCCAAAAAATCAGAAGCCTGGTGGAAGAAGCAGCCCCGCTCACCAGTCTAATGCTCTGCGGAAAAGACAGTTTTAGTGAAAAACAAAAAAAAGTCTTCATTTAAAGTGCAGTAAAACGCATTTCAGACTCCATAGAACCGCATGCACTTATTTTTTTTAATTAATTGAAAAAAAATTTCATTTATCCGTTGACGATTTCAATTTTTCATTAGATAATAGGAAGATGCGAGGAAAACCCCACGCTTTTAGTATCCTAATTATAAAAAGAAAAAAATAGGTGAAAACGACACTTTTAAGGAGCAACAATGAAAGCCTATCTCGAATATAATGACAATACATCAAATAAGTTCTGGAAAATTGAAGTCAGGGGAAAAATGCATACGATCCAATACGGAAAAATAGGATCACAGGGCCGGAACAAGAAAAAAGAATTTACTTCAAAAGAAGAAGCGAAAAAAGCAGCGGAGAAACTTATTGCTTCAAAGCTTAAATTGGGATACGCGGAAGTTTTATCCGCTCAAAACTCACTGGAAAATAAGAAAATAGCCAGTAAAAGAAAAAGAAAAAAGTTATATGACGAATTGTCATTGGCAATAGAGAAAAATGATCTTTCTTTTATGAAGGAATTGCTCTCTGAGACGGGAGTAGAAGAAGCAATACATATAGCAGTCCAGGAAATCCCCCATGACGGAAGTAATGACGCTCTTATGATGCTGCTTGAAACCAGGCCCAATGAACACGCCCTTTCCTCCTCACTGTGCAATGCCATATATGCCGACAGGATAGATATGATAAAAACCCTCATAGACTCACAGCAGCCCATGAACAAAGGGGAAGCATTGATTACCGCGATTGAAGAAGGAAAAACTGAAATAGTTTCGCTCCTCTTAGACCTGGGAAATGATGTGAATTATGCCATGCATAAACCCGATGAAATATACACCCCGCTCATTACTGCCATTAAAGCAAAAAACGTAAAGATCATAAAACTGCTCATTGCTCATGGGGTTGATGTAAACCTGAAAACAACCGATTCCGAATTGCCCCTTGATGCAGCAGCACGGCTTAGCAATAAAACCATCTGCATGCTTATGAAAGAGGCAGGAGCTCATAATATTACTCCGGAAGATCTGAATATCAAAGAAGCTGCGATTAACAATTTCCCCGACCGGGTAAAACTACTCGTGAAAAAAGCATCAAAAGAAGACATGGAAATAGCCTTGAGATATGCCGCGAATAGCGGCTTTTACGATATTGTAAAAATCCTGCTGAAAAAAAAGCTGTCCAAAAACGCCCTTAATGACGCCCTGGTCTCTTCATGCTCGGGCGGAAACGGAACGGTTACAGTGGTGCAGGCCCTTATTGATGCCGGTGCCGATGTCTCAGCTGAAGGGACTGTTGGCTACACAACACTCAAATGGGCTCGCAAAAATAATAACCATGATATTATTGCATTACTGGAAAAAAAAGGGGTCATAGAGCACCAGGAAACGATCAAGACCCGTTCCAGGAAAAAAGTCGAAGAGATTGAAAATGAAATAATTAAAAATCCCAGCCCTTTTATTCGCATCCTTATGGAAGAGATCGAAGCGATAGAGGACATGGAAGAAACATTCGATGATGAAGAGGAAGATCCCGATTCGGAAGAAATAATAAAACCCTGGGAAAGCAACCTGGGCTGTCTCCCCTATCTTCCCAAAACATTTTCCATGCCCAGAGATCCCGATGGTGAATTTCTGGCCTTTTTTGCCCAGATCAATTTTGAAGAAATGCCTCCAATCCCCGGTTTTCCTAAAAAAGGCATTCTTCAGTTCTATATCAATCCCGAAAGCGGCAGCTGGAATACCGCGTATGAGGTTGTATTTTTTAGATCCGTTATTAAAGACGCCCGGAAACTGCAGGCTCCGCCGGAATACGAAAAGGTGTTAAAAAGCTGCTATAAAATGGACTTCAGAAAAGATACTGCCTATCCCTATCCCCGGGATTATCACTTTGATACAATTATGAAAAAATTTAGAGGACTGGGAATGGAAGTTGAAGAACGGGTGGAAGCTCATTTTAGTGATTTCCAGGGAGAAAATGCGGGCCACCGCATTGGCGGATACGCCTTTTTTACCCGGGAAGATCCACGGCAATCGAAAAAATATAAAAATTATATTCTCCTGCTGCAAATCGACCAGCTGGACAGTGAAGCGGACCAGAATACCCTGTGGAAAAGCAGTGGTGTGGGAAACTTTTTTATCCATCCCGATGATCTTAAAAAACGGGATTTTTCGAAAGTTCTGTTTCACTGGGATTGTTATTGATCTGCGGTTGATATTTAATTAATAATTAAATTCCTTGACATCCATTTGTGAATATGTGCTTTTGTTTGGACAAATATAAAACAGCACATCGAACGTTGTTCAGAATTTAATAAAAATCCGGGACTATTACCATGATTAGAGATATTAAACCCCTCCTCTACCTTTACCGTGTATATCAATACCTTATTTATTTTCCGCTTCTTGGCCTGTTTACAGCCTTTTTCGGCTCAATGGCAGTGCTCATGGGCTTATTATTCGGCCCCAGGATAGGTGCCTACAGCGGCATTGCCTGGGCCCGGTTTAACGCCTATATAACCCCCATGTTTGTAAAAGTTTCGGGGCGGGAAAATGTAGACAAAAAGCAATCATATGTCATTATTGTCAACCATCAAAGCCAGTATGACATTTTCGTAGTATACGGCTGGCTTCTGGTCGATTTCCGCTGGGTAATGAAGATCCAGCTGCGAAAGGTTCCCTTTCTCGGCTATGCCTGTTACAAGGTTGGCCATATTTTCATTGACCGGTCCAACCGGGACGCTGCCCTTGCTTCAATTAATGCCGCAAAAGAGACTCTCATTGACGGTATTTCAGTAGTCTTTTTCCCCGAAGGAAAACGAAGTCAAGACGGCAATCTCATTGATTTCAAAAAAGGCGCGTTCAAATTCGCCCTTGACATTGGACTTCCCCTGCTGCCCGTTACCATTGTGGGCTCAAGAAATCTTCTCCCCGGTGACTCACTCGCTCTCTTCCCGGGAAAAGCAAAAATGATAATCCACGAACCAATTTCGACTGAAGGCTATACCGACGATAACATGCAAGAATTGATGGATAAAGCAAAAGCATCAATACAGCAAGGTTTTGAGATGGAAGCGGTTAAGAACTAAAAAAGAAGGTAACCGGTGGCCCAGCGGGCCGGGTTATCGGTTATCGGTAAGAACCTCTCTAATCCCATTCCGGAAATCCGCTTCGCTGATTGTGTTTTTTAAATACGCGGCAATGAGTCTTTGCACGGGAACCGGGAAACCATCCCAGTAGACCTGGGCCCATCCCTGGGGCATGCTTCGTTTCTCTTTCTCAGACATCTGGCCCGTACTGTAGGCAATAAAGTGTTTAATCATTTTAAGCAGCATGTCAGGGGCAAGTTTTTTCTTTGCACCATTATCATGAAACGTAGGAAGACTCTCCCTGAGCAGGGCGTCCAGCTCTTCCGGGGTAATATCCGGTTTATGCTGCCGGGCCAGGTTAATAACCAACATCCGCGCGGTCTCCCGGATACTTTCAGTTGAGGCCCCAACCTGCTCATTGATTTGTTCGCTCATTTCACGGGCCATCCTGCTAAAATCAAGCCCTTCCAGACTTACATTCTTTTGTTTCCGCTCTTTAAGCAGATGATTCACTTCGGCTCTCTCCTCAGGAGAGGCATTCGCTAAAAATTCCTTAATTATCCGTTCTGTATCCCGGTCGTTGCCCATAAGTCAATATTGAGCTTTCCAGCCTATTGCTGTCAAGCCAAGAAACAAAAAATTTTGGGAACTTTTTAAAAAAAAATTTGTCAATTAAGTAAGCAAAACAATTAAACAGATAAAAAACAAGGAGTACTACCATGAAAATCAGAATACTGCCTAAGATCCTATCGGTACTTTTCCCGGTACTGGCTGTTTTCCTCTTCAGTTCCCTGTTTACGGGGTGCGGGAAATCGGGAATGAAACTGGAAAATGTGCTGAGTGACGACCGCGCAGCGGCCTCGCCACGGGAGTACGAAAAAAAATTAAGTAAACCATCGGCCAGTGTAATGAGGTCCCGGCGAGACAGCAAAGATAAATTCTATGCCGGAGAGATCGCGGCTTCCCCGGATACCGGGTACATCGAACACAATACCGAAGAGTACGACAAGATCAGGGAAAACGAATTTAAGACCGTTTCAAACGATCCCCTGTCGACCTTCTCCATTGACGTTGACACTGCCTCTTATACCAATGTACGGCGCTTTATCCGTTCCAGTCAGCTGCCGCCAAAAGGCGCGGTCCGTATTGAAGAAATGATCAATTATTTTACCTATGAGTATCCCCAGCCAACAGACGGGCATCCTTTTTCAATTACCACGGAAATTGCCTCCTGTCCATGGAACAGTAAAAACAGGCTCATCCATATTGGCCTGCAAGGAAAATCTCTCGATTTCAAGAACCTGAATCCCAGCAACCTGGTTTTTCTTATAGATTCTTCAGGTTCCATGGGCTCATCGAATAAGCTTCCTCTTTTGAAAAAATCGCTCAAATTACTGCTTAATGAAATGGGCAGCAAAGACCGCATCGCCATTGTTGCCTATGCCGGTTCTGCCGGGCTGATCCTGCCCTCTACTCCGGCTCGTGAGGAAGACAAAATCCTCGCGGCTCTTGACAGGCTAAGCGCAGGCGGGTCAACTGCCGGGGGCGCGGGCATTAAACTTGCCTATGCTGTTGCGAAGAAAAACCTTATTACAGGCGGCAACAACCGGGTTATCCTCTCAACGGACGGTGACTTCAATATAGGAACATCTTCCACAAGCGAGCTGGTAGACCTGATCGAAGAAAAAAGAAAGGACGATATTTTTCTTACCATATGCGGTTTTGGTATGGGAAACTATAAAGACGGCCGTATGGAACAGATCAGTAATGCCGGGAACGGGAATTACTTCTACATCGACAGCATCAGGGAAGCTAAAAAAGTTTTTGTTACGGAAATGCGGGCAAATATGTTTACCATTGCCAAAGACGTTAAGATCCAGATAGAATTCAACCCGACACGAATAAAAGCATACCGCCTCGTTGGATATGAGAACAGGATGCTGGCAAAAGAAGATTTTAATAACGACAAAAAAGACGCCGGAGAACTTGGCGCCGGACACACGGTCACTGCCCTCTACGAAATAGTTCCGGCCGGATCAAAACAGCCCGCCCCCCTGAACAGTGTTGATCCCTTAAAATACCAGGAAACCGTGCTCAAGGCGGGCGCCGCGTCGAGCAGCGAGATCATGACCGTTAAATTACGGTATAAACCGCCAAGAAAAAACACCAGCACGCTCATTAGCATGCCGGTCACGGACACCGATCAGACTCTTGGCGAGAGCTCTAACAATTTCAAATTCTCCGCGGCTGTTGCCGGGTTTGGCATGCTGCTGCGGGACTCTCAATTCAAGAACGACCTTTCGTATAAACAGGTGCTGGCTCTGGCTAAAAGATCCAGGGGCGAAGACAGCAACGGCTACCGCAGCGAGTTTGTTTCTCTTGTAGAAACCTGCGCTCTTCTAAAAAGATAGGGATCAGGGGCCAGGGATCGGGGGTCGGTTAAGAGCAGCGGCCCCCTCCCCTCCGAGGGGTTCGGCCCCGGACACAATCTTAGAAGCATTGAACTGTTTTATTCAATTGACATACCCATGATCAGTGTGATAACATATAACCATGATATCATACTGATTAATGGGAGATCACCAATGAACTACAAACATACTCAAACCGGAATACTTATTATTATTTTATTGCTCATAACCATACTCATTACCGGGGGCAGTCTTATTCCAACCTGGAATATGTCGGCCCCGGGCCTGGGCTGGGTACGGTGGACACTGGTGGGGACAATGGCACTTCTTCTCCTGGCACTGGTGACCTTTTATTCTTTAACAGTCACTGTTGATGCTGCGGAAATAACCCTCAAATTCGGTATTGGGATTGTATCAAAAAAAATTCCCATTTCCGGCATTGCGTCCTGTGAAGCAGTCAAGAATAAATGGATCTACGGATACGGCATCAGGTACATTGGCGACGGCGTATGGATGTATAATATCCAGGGAAACGATGCCGTGGAACTGACGCTCAAGGAAGGAAAAAAATTCAGGATCGGCACGGATGAACCGGCCGAACTCCTGCGCGTTATCCGGGAACAGCTTTAAGGGGAAGGTAATCGGTGGCCTTGTGGCCGGGTGATCGGTGATCGGTAAAGAACAACACCGGTAGGGCCGGGAAAAATAGGTCAGAAACTGCGGTGCTACCGGGGTCTGTTTTGCGAAGATGCTCCGGCCAAGGGTTTGGTTCTGAGAGACGTTGCAGTGAACGCCTTTACTGGCTGGTTTCAGACCAGGGCTATGGGGATTTCTCATAGCGTGGGGTGCGACCCCTGCGAGGGGCTTCCAGCCCCACGTTATGATGAAGACGGCTCTATTGAAAAA
>JAAENB010000845.1 GCA_024224995.1 bacterium
CTGGCCTGGAAGTATCCCTCTTCTAAATGTGAGGACTGTTTGAGCGGAGCGAGTTCCGCAGCATTTAGAAGAGGGATACTTCCAGGCCCGCTCACTTGCACAATTTAGTTTCTTGAGAGCGTGTTAACAGGATCTAATTCGTAACAATAGATCCATCGGCTTTCAGGTGGAGGATCCACATGCTGCCGGTGTTCGAATTACCGTTATCAAAAGCATAGGAACCCACTCCAAGGTCAACAACACCGTCACCGTCAAGGTCTCCCAGGGGGACAATTGAGCGGCCGAAGTGCTCGTCTGCTGTGATCGTATAATTATCGGAGCTGGTGTTGAAATTTCCGTTGTTGTTACAAATCTTCTGATAACTTTCCATCGTACCGGAACCGTCATTATTCATAAAAAGTATGTATATTGATCCTGAGTCTGTGGTACCGTCATCATCATTTTCAACACCCACTGCCAGGTCAACAGCGCCATTTCCGTCCAGGTCTCCAATATTTTCTACTTCCACACCAAAATAGTCGTTAGCTGCCAGGATGCTGCCCAGGGCTCCGGCACCCTGGGCTATTTTTTCATAACCCATGACCGAGCCGTCTGTGTTAAGAAAAATGATGTAAATGGCGCCGGCATTGGAATCACTGGTACCGTCAACACCGGTATTATCATCACCGTGCGCTCCAACAGCAATATCGCCAACACCGTCATTGTTTATATCACCTATAGAGGCAACTGAAATACCAAAATAATCATTATTATCAAAGAGCAGCTCAAAATTCGTGCTTGTATCAATGATTTTGTAGTGACTTTTAATCGTACCGTCTCTATTCAAAAAGAGGATAAAAACAGCGCCCTCATCGGCAAACCCATTTGCTTCCATGTGGGCTCCAACGGCAATATCGGGAATCCCGTCACCATCATGATCACCAAGACCTGCCACAGATACGCCGAAATTATTACCCGCTTCCGATTCGGGTAATCCCGGGCTTCCGCCTTCTGTGGCACTGATCTTCCGGTGGTTTTTCACTGTACCGTCGGTATTAAGAAAAAGTATCCATAGGGCCCCTGAGTCGGAGCTCCCGTCGTCATCAAGGTTCGATCCTACGGCAATATCGGTAACACCGTCATTGTCAAGATCCCCAATATTTGCCACTGATACACCAAAGCGGACACCGGAATTCAGCGTTCCGGTAAAATTTCCTTTTTCATTGCTTATTTTCTGATCATTTTTCACCGAACCGTCGGCATTCATGAACAGGATATAGACCGCTCCACTGTTGCTCTGGCCGTCATCATCGTTTTGAGCACCCACGGCCATGTCCACAACCCCGTCACCATCAAGGTCTCCAATATTAGCGGCACTCATGCCAAAATAGTCATCATCATCAAGTGAATACGACAGGCTTCCTTCCGTGTCATTGATCTGCTGAATTGATTTTGTAACGGTAACTGAAATTTCATTTTCAGAGCTTTCTCCGTCGTTATCCGTAACAGTCACTTTAATCTTAACCACTCCGGTATCTGAACCTCCCGTGGTATAGGTCTTACCCAGAGCAGTGTTATCACCGGATAGTGATCCGCCCGTAGGGTCAGAAACGATGCTGAATGAGTATGAGCCGATGCCGCCGTTGTCGGAAGCGTCAACTTCAAGTTTCGTGGATGTAATGTTCCGGTCCAGGAACAGGGTTCTGGTTTCTGCCTTAAATGAATTGATTGTGGGCGCGGTGACAGAGTTTCCGTCATCTTCAAAACCCGAGCCGCAGCCTGTTAGTGCCAGGCTCAGTCCTGAAATTACAAGGGTAAGCCCGTAAAAAAATTTTTGTAATAAAGTATTCTTTCGCATTGTCTATCTCTCCTGATGTTATTTATTATGGGCAATATACTAATTAAATTGCGGATCGGCCACTGAATGAGAATAAACGCCACCTGGGGAGGAATGAACGACAGTTTTTTTCCCCGAACATGAAAAAAGCTTGTTTTTTAATTTTAGTCCGATACAGGAAATACCTGAAAAAATATTGGGGCTCGGAGCCTGAAAGGAGATGGAATGAACTAATGGATATTATAGATTATAAAAGGTTTCTGAAAATACCATTATATAAATTGAATGATAATATCCTTTTTTAAGCGGAAGTTCCTAAGAGGTAAAATTGACTTGACGATACCTCATCATGACAATATAGGTATATGGAAATGATGAATTTTACATTAAATGAATTGCCTCCTCATGAGAATGTGGAAACCCTGCCTGTTCTCAAACAGGCCGTTCAGGCGCATCGGTTTCTCGCTGAACTGAAGGGTGTATCCAAAACTATTCCGAATCAGAACATTCTGATCTATACTCTTCCTTTGATTGAGGCCAAAGATAGCTCCGCAATCGAAAACATCATTACTACTTACGATGAACTCTACAAAGAAAACCTCTTCGGGGACTTTATTAAAAGCCCGGCGGCCAAAAAAGTGCGGGATTACGCGTCGGCTCTCCTGAAAGGGTACATTCAAATAAAAGAAAAAGGGTTGTTGACCAATAATGTACTCCTTGAAGTACAGGCTGAAATCGAAAAGAGCAGGGCAGGTTTTAGAAAACTTCCCGGAACAGAATTAAAAAATGAGGCCACTGGTGAAACAATATATACGCCGCCTCAAAATCCTGAAGATATCTTGAACTTAATGGGTAACCTGGAAAAATTCATTAATGATGATACATTTTCCAGTTATGATTCATTGGTCAAAATGGCCATAATTCACTATCAGTTTGAATCAATTCACCCTTTCTATGATGGTAACGGACGGACCGGACGTATTCTCAATATTTTATACCTGGTCCATCAAGAGCTTCTGGAAATTCCGGTTTTATACCTGAGTCGTTATATCATTCAGAATAAATCCGATTATTACAGACTGCTTCAGGAAGTGAGAGATTATGAAAACTGGGAGGGGTGGATTCTTTATATGCTCAAGGGAATTGAGGTTACAGCCCGGGATACGATTGATCGGATTGGCCGCATAAGAATTTTGATGATGGATTATAAACAGAGAATACGAAAACAATTCAAATTCTATTCTCAGGATTTACTAAACAATCTATTTTGCCATCCTTACACAAAGATAGAATTTTTAGAGAAGGATCTCAACATTTCCAGGAAAACTGCGGCAAAGTACCTTGATACGCTGTCGGATGAAGGTTTTTTGATGAAAGAAAAAATAGGAGTTCATAATTTTTATATCAATCGGCCACTATTTGATATATTTATTCTGTAGATTGATATGAGTAAAAAAATAGAATTTGGGGATATCCGAATTCATGCCGGACTTAATAAAAATAGATTAAAATAGTACGGAGAAAATCAAAATGCGCTGTTTCTCATCCTACGGGCCAATAAGCAGGGATAGTAATTATTATGTCCCCCGTGAAGAGCTGCTGAAAACTGCCCACACTTATTTAATTGGGGAAAATCC